>JBJTIX010000135.1:0-6963 GCA_046095205.1 Opitutia bacterium | reverse complement strand
GTCTTGGTTTCCGGGCGCGACGTGGCGCCGTACACGCCCACGCTCATCATCAACTCCGTCGTGCAGAACGGCGGCATCACCAAGTCCGGCAACGGCCTCCCTCGAGCTGCGAGGCACCAACGACTTCGGCGGTGCGGGCATGACCATCGACATCCTCGGCGGCGTGCTTGCGGCCTCCTCCGACGCGTCCCTCGGCAACGCGGCCAACACCGTCACCCTCAACGCCGACGGCTCCGCCGGCGTCGGCTTCCGCGCGCTCTCGACCTTCACCAGCGGCCGCACCTTCGTCCTCAACCAGGCCAACACGGCCTTCGAGGTCGTCGGCGGTTCGACCCTGACCCTCAGCCAGCCCTTCGGCCTCGGCGCCTCGCTGACCCGCGTCCTGAACAAGAACGACGTCGGCACGCTCGCGATCTCCGCCGCCAACCCGACCTGGAACGGCACCGTCAACATCGCCGCCGGCGCCGTCCGCGTCTCCAACTCTTCCGCCCTGGGCACCTCGACGGTCAACGTCTCGCCCTCGGCCGCCGTCATCGGCGCCTCCTTCGAGCTCGCCGGAGGCGTGACCATCGCCAACGCGCTCAACCTGCAGGGCACGGGCAACGTCCTGCTCGGCGGCACCGACCTCAGCGGACAGCTCACCTCCGTCTCGGGAACCAACACCTACTCCGGTGCGATCAGCTTCGCCTACGACGCCGATGGCGGCGTCTCCGCGGGCAGCACGCTCAACCTCACCGGCGGCCTCACCAACACCGTCAGCCAGCGCTACCTGACGATCAACAACGACGGAACGCTCAACGTTTCCAGCCGGATCTCGCCGTCCGTCAACGTGACGACCGGGGCCCTCGATTTCCCCCAGCTCTACGCCATCCAGAAGTTCGGCAGCGGCGCGGTCAACTTCACCACCCCCCAGAACTTCCTCCTGGATACCGCCAACTCGCAGTGGTTCAGCATCCGGCAGGGCAGCGTGACCCTTTCCGGCGGCAGCGTGGCCGCGCAGACCACGACCACCCCGACCGGCACCAGCGGCACCGCCACCATCACCCTGGCGGGGGCTGACACCGTCGCCGGCCTGGGCCTCAAGCCCGGCATGGTCGTCGCCGGCACCGGCGTGCCCACCCGCGCGCTCATCACCTCGGTCGGGGCGAACAGCTTCACCATCTCGGCGAACCTCACCGCCGCGCCCGGCGCGCTCAAGTTCCTGACCGGCGGCACCCTGACGGCCCCGATGCTCATCGAGCCGGGCGCGTCCCTGATCGTCGACCACCGCGGCATCGCCGTGACCGGCGTCGACAACTTCACCGCCAACGGGCGTCTGGGCACCACCACCGACCGCCGCCAGGTCATGTTCCGCGGAGGCCTCTTCCAGATCCAGGGCAACAACATCGTCAATGACGACATCTTCGAGTACTTCCTGGACCCGCTCTTCCGCCGCGGCTCCACCGTCATCGAGCTTCGAAAGAACCAGTCCGGAGCGGTGCGCCTCACCTTCGACGGGGCGAACGCCGACATCACGCCGGCCCAGACCACCGCTGCCCAGGGCGCCTCGGTGCTCTTCCGCGGCGACGACATCGGGGTCAACAACGCCCCCAACACCACCAACGTCATCTTCGCCGGCGGCTCCACCCTCAAGGGTCCGACCACCGCGGACAACGACGTCCGGAAGGGCATCTTCCCCTGGGCGATCATCGGTCGCACCAATGTCGTCGGCGAGGATCTCGGCTTCTCCTTCGCCACCATCAGCAACACCGCCTCAGGAGGCAACGCCCTCTCCACGGACCGCATCGTACGCCCGCTTCGCGATTCGGAATACACGAGCAACGCCGCCCTGGCGGCCGATGCCAACATGCGCCTCACGGACGGCACGGTCCGCACGGTCGCGGCCAACGTCGTTCCGAACTCGCTGACCATCTCCGGGTCCTCGAGCCTCAGCCTCAACGCCGGCGTCCGCCTGTCCCTGGTGTCCGGCGGCATCCTCATCCGCAACGGTTCGACCGTCTCTTTCAACGGCGGCATCATCGACCAGGCCAATTCCCGTCCGCCCCTCAACATCTGGACGGTCGGCACCGCGCAGCTCACCATCGGTTCCTCCCTCACCGGCGGCAACGGCGTCGCCGGAGGCAACATGTCCCTCATCAAGGCCGGCGCGGGCACGCTCGTGCTGGCGCCGCAGACGGCGGCCGTCGTCGGCCTCACGGGACTAGGCACCAACTCCCTCAGCGGCCAGGTCGTCATCAACGAGGGCACGCTGAAGCTCGGTTCGGGCATCAAGAACGCCACCCAGGCCAACAACTTCCTGGCGCTCATCGGCGGCACGCTCGACCTCAACGGCAACTCCCAGCAGATCCTCTCCCTGTTCGGCGACCAGGCCTACGCCAACGCCAACGGGAGCATCATCAGCTCCAGCGGCACCGGCCACCTCCTGATCAACCAGGACAACAGCGCTCGCAACTGGGCCGGCACCATCGTCGGAGACGTCAAGCTCACCAAGCAGGGCCAGAACACGACGAATTTCCACAGCAGCATGCCCTTCACCAACAGCCTGCTGGTGAACGGAGGCAACCTGCTGCTCACCTCTGAGGGCGCCATGCCCTCGGTCTCGGGCGTCACCGTCCAGTACGGCGGCTTCTACTTGGACAACGCCCAGAGCACCGACAACGTCGCGAACCGTCTCAACGACTCGGCCGCCATCGCCCTGCGCGGAGGCATCCTCGAGTTCCGCGGACGCCAGCAGGTCGCCTCGACCGAGACCGTGGGCGCCGTGTCGCTCGTCGACGGCTACTCCCAGATCAACGTCACCAACGGCGGCACGGGCATCGCCTCCGCCCAGCTGGCCCTCGCCTCGCTGGTCCGTCCGGCCGGCGGCGGCACCGTGAACTTCACCGGCCCCAGCGGCCAGGCCGGAGCCAACCCCCGGGTCACCATCGGATCCATCAACGGCGCCTCCACCGCCACCGTCGGCGGCGGCCTCATCAACGACATCATCGGCGGCTGTGCCGTCATCGGCACCAGCGACTTCGCCTCCTACATCCCCGGGCTGGGCGTCGGACCCCTCGGCGCCAACGGCTTCGCGGCGTATTCCCCCGCCGTGGTCGTCTCCAACACCACCCTCGCCACCGACAACATCAAGCTGAACACCACGGCCTCGTCCATCACCGCGGACGTCACCGTCAACAGCCTGGCGACCTCCAACGTCGCCGTCGGCACCGTCGGCATCTCGCCCGGCCGGACCCTCACCGTCGGCTCGGGCGGCGTGCTGAGCTTCACCAACACCTCCTGGTCGATCGGCACGGCCCCGGGTACCGGTTCGATCACCTCGGGCGCGGTCGAGCTCTTCCTCTACGCCCAGGGTACTGGCGTGATGACCGTCAACTCGGTCGTCTCGGGCGCCATCGGACTCACCAAGTTCGGCGCGAACACCGTCGCGCTGGCCGGCCTGAACACCTACACCGGCGGCACGACCGTCAATCAGGGCACGCTGACCGTCAACGCCGGGTCCGTCATCCCGCTCGCCACGGATGCCGCCAAGGGCCTCATCCTGAACAACGTCACCTTCACCCAGTCTTTCGCCGGCACCGTCGCCTCCGGCAACGTCGTCACGCTCAACGCCGGTTCCGTCGTCAACTACTTCGACAACAACACCCAGGCCGGCCTGGTCTTCAACAACCTCGGCGGCACCGCGACCCCGATTGTCCGCACCTTCAACAACGCCGCCCCGGCCGACCGCGCCGGCGCGCTCGGCGTGCTGACCATCGGCGCCTCCGGCATCGCCGTCACCTCGGCCAACGTCGCCACGACCGCCGTCATCGAGGGCCGTCTCGACTTCGGCGCCACCGCCAAGACCATCAACGTCGGCTCCATCGACGTGAACGGCGTCGCCGACGTCTCCCCGCTGCAGCCCTCCCTCATCCTCCAGGGCATCGTGGGCACCTCCGGCGGCATCAACAAGACCGGCAGCGGCGTCCTCCAGCTCAACGCCCAGGCCAACTTCACCGGCGACTTCAACGTCAACGCCGGCGGCATCCGCAACGGCCTCACCCACGCAGGTTCGCGCTTCTCGCGCCTGACCCTGGCCGCCGGAACGCGCTACGACCTCAACAACACCCCGACCACCTGGGGCTCCCTCGCCGGCTCGGGCGACGTCTTCACGGGCGCCGCGGGCACGCCGACCCTCAATGTCGGCTTCGACAACACCAGCAGCACCTTCACCGGACGCCTGATCGCGTTCAACGACGCCGCCTACCCCCTCCTCACCAAGGTGGGTAACGGCGCCCTGACCCTCACCTCCGCGCAGCCCTCCAACGGCTCCTGGGGTGCGATCACCGTCAACGGCGGAAGCGTCGTCTACTCCGACGCAGGTGCGGCCTTCCAGTCGACCTCCGCGGCGGCCGCGGGCAACGTCAACGTCAACGTCGGCGGCGTGCTCCAGCTGGACAACTCCGGCACGGCCCTGAACAACCGCCTCGGTCTCTCGCAGTTCGGCACGGTGCAGATGCAGGGCGGACGCTTCCTCGTCTCGGGCAACGCCTCCTCGGCCGTCACTGAGCGCGTGACCACCCTCAACATGACCAACGGCGGCGGCCGGGTCGAGCTCTCCTCCCCGGGCGCCGGACTCCGGCTCTCCGTCGGCACGCTTTCGGGCGGCACCACCACCGGCTCGATGGTCATCTCCGGCATCACCGGCAACGCCACCGGAGCCGGCGTGGTCAACCTCTCCATCGACGTCCCGAACTACGTCGCCCTCAACCAGCAGGGAGGCGACAGCGGCGGCGTCTATGGCGTCGTCACCGGCAACGGCAGCACGAACATGATCGTGCGCGGCGACATCCTTGCCGACGCCGCCGTGCTGGGCCAGGGCACGGGCTTCCTCGTCCTTGACACCGTCACGCTCACCGGCGCGGTCACCACCAACAACAGCGCCACCATCACCGTGCCGTCCACCGCCGGCATCCTGGTCGGTTCCACCGTCACCAGCAACGACGCGGGCATGCCCGCCGGCGCGCTCACCGTCACCGCCGTCGATTCGGTCGCCAAAACCGTCACCATCTCGAGCGGCACGGGCATGGCTCCCTCCGCCTCCCGGCAGCTCAACTTCGGCAATTTCTTCCGCCCCCTGGCGGACAACGAGCTCAACTACGCCAGCGGCGGCCTCACCGGCTGGCGCCAGGCCCAGAACGGCGGCGTCTTCGCCTCCCAGACCGCGGCCCAGACCGTCGGCGTGGACACGGTCCTGAACACCCTGACCTTCTCCGGGGCTGCCACCTCCCTCGGATCGTCCCTCGGGTCCGCCTTCGGCCGGTTCGGACAGGGCGGCCGACTCCTCACCCAGGAGTTCCGCGGCGCCACCGGCTTCTTCGTGCGCAGCGGCACCGCCACGCTCGACGTCGGCTCGTTCACGTCCAACACCGGCGTGACCCTCTTCGGCCACGTCCTGTCGGGCGCCACCGCCAACGTCAACTCGAGCTTCGGTCTCAACCAGACCTCCGGCTTCGTCAAGACCGGCGCCGGCACGATCACCTTCAACCGCCCGACCTACTTCACCGGCGGCACCTTCACCGTCAACGGCGGCACGGTCAACCTGAACTCCGGCGCCGACCAGACCGTCGCCCTGCAGGTCCGCGCCGACTCCGTCGTCGCCTCCAACGTGCAGGTCAACGGCGGCGCGACGCTCGACCTCAAGAACAAGTCGCAGGCCTTCGGTTCGATCGTATCGTTCAACGGCATCGCCGGCGGCGCGGGCGTCATCACCAACACCGGCGCCAGCATCGTCAACCTGATGTCGACGGGCGGCGGCACCTTCAGTGGGACCATCGCGGGCAACCTGAACTTCATCCGGATGGGCAACAGCACGACCACGCTGACCAACGCCCAGACCTTCACCGGTGCGATGGAGGTCCGTGGCGGTACGCTCGTCCTGCAGGACTCCGGGCGCATCTCCGCCTCCCAGCTCCGCGCCTTCTACGGCACCGTCAACCTCGAGAACTTCGGTCTCAACCCCAACTCCGGCTCGCTGCCGGTCCGGATCCCCGCCGCCACCCCCGTCACGCTGCAGGGCGGCTCCCTGATGTTCGGCGGCACCGGCTCGACCGACTACGTCTCGACCCACAACACCATCAACCTCGTGGCGGGCGGCAGCGGGCTCAACCTGCAGCCCTACGTCAGCGTCGGCGGCACCGTCCGCGTCAACGTGGGCAACCTCGTCCGCACCGCGGCCAACCGCGCCACCGTGCTCATCAACGGCTGGAGCACGCGCAACTCCGGCGGCACGAACACCCTCGGCCAGCAGGGCCTGACGGGCAACGCCAACATCTTCCTGACCCAGGTCAACGGCGCCGCCTTCACCGCGGCCAATCTCGTCAACGGGCTCATCGGCGGCTGGGCCGTCTCCTCGGGTGACACCTTCTCCAGCTACTCCGACACCTTCGGCGTGACCCAGATGGGCCAGGCCAACGCCACCGGCTTCACCGGCACGGACTTCAGCGCCGCCACGGTCGCCACCGGCAATTACAACGACGGCACGAGCCGCACCCTCACCGGCGCCAAGGTCGCCAACTCGCTCCGCATGGCGCCCGGCGCCGCGCAGACGATGACCTTCAGCACCGGCGCCAGCCTCACGCTCGGCGCGGGCATCATCACCAACGCGGGCCAGACCATCGTGATGGCCGCGACGGATTCGACGAACTTCCTGACCGGCGCCTCCGGCGCCGACCTCTACGTCTTCCACAACCAGGGCACCGGCTCGCTCACCCTCGAGCCGACGGACAGCCCGGCGACGGTCGTCAGCTGGACCGAGGTGGCGGCCACCCCGATGGACGCGGCGTTGAAGGCGCGCTGGGCGGAGGGAACGGCGTAGAAGCAGGCCGAGGCGTGGAGGCTGAGCGTGCCGGCGTTGGTGAAGGTTCCTCAGGTGTAGTCGTTGGAGGCGAACCGCGGCTGCTGGCGCTGCACGCCGCCACCGAAGGT
>JBJTIX010000134.1:0-1436 GCA_046095205.1 Opitutia bacterium | reverse complement strand
GCTGTCCGGCCCCGAGCGGACCTTGCCCGCGAGGATGAGCGCCTGGGCCGCGGCGCGCGACGGGGCGAGGCCGAGCCTCACGAGCAGCTCGTCGGCGCGGATCCTGCCGGGCTTGGCGGCCATCTCAGTCGAGGAAGCCCGTGAGCGGCGAGGTCGGCCGGGCCGTGTCCGAACCCGCGCCGAGCCCCGCCTCCCGCGCGGTGCGTCCGGCCTCGACCGCGAGGCGGAACGCGCGCGCCATCGCGACGGGGTCGCCGGCGGAGGCGATGCCCGTGTTCACCAGCACCGCGTCGGCGCCGAGCTCCATCGCTTCGGCGGCGTGGGACGGCGCGCCGAGGCCCGCGTCGACCACGACGGGCACGCGCGCCTGCTCGACGATGATGCGCACGAAGTCGCGCGTGAGCAGCCCGCGGTTGGTGCCGATCGGCGCGCCCAGGGGCATGACCGCGACCGCGCCGGCCTCCTCGAGGCGTTTCGCCAGCACCGGGTCGGCATGGACGTAGGGCATGACCTTGAAGCCGCGCCGGACGAGCTCGGCGCAAGCGGCGAGCGTCTCGACCGGGTCGGGCATGAGGTACTTGGGGTCCGGATGGATCTCGAGCTTGAGCCAGTCGGTGCGCAGGGCCTCGCGGGCGAGCTCGGCGGCGAAGACCGCCTCGTCGGCCGTGCGCACGCCGGAGGTGTTGGGCAGCACGAGGTGCCGGGCCGGATCGACGGCCGAGAGGATGCCGTCGTCCTTGTCGCCGAACCGCACCCGCTTGACCGAGAGCGTCACGATCTCCGCGCCGGAGGCGTCGAGCACCGCCCGGAGCGCCGCGGCCGAGGCGTACTTCCCCGTGCCCGTCAGCAGGCGGGAGGAGAACGTGCGGTCGGCGATGCGCAGGGCGGCCATCGATGCTGACAATCCCCCGCCGGGGCGGGATGTCCAGCCCGGGAGCGTCAAACCCCGCCGACGGCCGCGACGAGCGCCCGTGCGGCCGCCCGGGGATCGGGCGCGCGGGCGATGGCGGCGCTGACCGCGAGACCGTGGGCGCCGAGACGGGCCAGCAGGGGCGCGTCGGCGGCCGTCACGCCCCCGATGACGAAGGCCGGGAGGCCGGCGGCGGAGACGAGGTCGCGGAGGGACTCCTCCGTGTGGGGCGCGGCATGACCGGGCTTGGTCGCGGTCGCGCGCAGCGGGCCCGCGCCGACGTAATCCACGCGGGCTTCTCGCAGGCGGGCGAGGTGGGCGGGGAAGTTCACCGTGACGCCGACGATCGCGCCGGCGCCGAGCAGCGCGCGCGCCTCCCCGGGCGTCGGATCCGTCGGGCCGAGGTGCACGCCGTCGGCGCCGGCCTCGGCGGCGACGCGCGGCGAGTCGTTGACGACGAACGTGGCGCCGGCGTCGCGGCAGAGCGCGCCGACCGCACGTTCTCCTCCCGCCTGCTGACGGGCAC
>JBJTIX010000133.1:0-1494 GCA_046095205.1 Opitutia bacterium | reverse complement strand
CCTTCACCGCCTTCACCGCCGTGGACCAGGAGCCCATCGGGCGCAGCCCGCGTTCGAATCCCGCGACCTTCACCGGCATCATGGACCTGCTGCGCGAGCAGCTTGGCGATGTCGTCCCAGTGCAGGCCGGTGGTCGGCTCGTCGAGGACGTAGAGGCGGCCGGAGTGGTCGCGGCGCGCGAGTTCGGCGGCGAGCTTGAGGCGCTGGGCCTCGCCGCCGGAGAGCGTGTTGGCCGCCTGGCCGAGGCGGATGTAGCCGAGGCCGACCTCGTCGAGCGTGCGCAGCTTTTCGGCGAGTTTCGGCTGCGCGCGGAAGAACTCCGCCGCCTCCTTCACGGTGAGGCCGAGCGCGTCGGCCATGCTGAGTCCCTTGAAGCGCACCTCGAGGGTCTCGCGGTTGAAGCGCCGTCCCGCGCAGGCGGGGCAGTCGACGAAGGTCTCGCCGAGGAACTGCATGTCCAGGGCGACCGAACCTTCGCCGGCGCAGGTCTCGCAGCGTCCGCCGCGGACGTTGAAGCTGAACCTGCCGGGCCCGTAGCCGCGGGCCTTCGCGAGGGGCAGCGCGGCCCACAGCTCGCGCAGCAGGTCCATGATGCCGGTGAAGGTCGCGGGATTCGAACGCGGGCTGCGCCCGATGGGCTCCTGGTCCACGGCGGTGAAGGCGGTGAAGGCTTCGAGGCCCTCGATGCCCCGGTGGCGGCCGGGCACGACCTTGGCGCCGTTGATCCTGCGGGCGGCGGCCGCCGACAGGATGTCGATGGCCAGCGTGCTCTTGCCCGAGCCGGACACCCCGCAGACCACGGTGAGCGCGCCGACGGGGAAGGACGCCGTCACTTCCTTCAGGTTGTGCTCGGTCGCGCCCTTCACGGTGATCGCGGCCTTGCCGGACGCCCTGCGCCGGACCGCCCCGGCGAGCGAGGCGCGGCCCGAGAGGTAGGCGCCGGTGCGCGAGGTCGCGTGCGCGGCGCATTCCGCGGGCGTGCCCTCGAAGACGATGCGTCCGCCGTCGGCCCCCGCGCCCGGACCCATCTCGACGATGCGGTCGGCGGCGAGGATCATGTCGCGGTCGTGCTCGACGACCACCAGCGTGTTGCCGAGGTCCCGGAGTCCGTGCACGGACCGGATGAGCCGACGGTGGTCGGCCGGATGCAGGCCGATGCTCGGCTCATCGAGCACGTAGGTGACGCCCACCAGTCCGAGCCCGAGCTGGGTCGCCAGCCGCACCCGCTGGGATTCGCCGCCGGAGAGGGTGGAGCATTCGCGGTCGAGCGTGAGGTAGGTCAGGCCGGCGTCGTTCAGGAAGGTCAGCCGCTGCTCGAGCGCGCGCCGGGCCTCCTCGGCCGGCCGCACGGAGGGCAGGGCGGCGGCGCGCTTCACGAAGGCCAGCGCCTCGGGCACGGTGAGGGCGAGGAAGTCCGCGAGGCTGAGTCCGTCCAGGGTGAGGGACAGGGCCTCGGGGGAGAGCCGGCGGCCGGCGCAGGCCGAGCAGGTGGCG
>JBJTIX010000132.1:0-1975 GCA_046095205.1 Opitutia bacterium | reverse complement strand
CGACGGCAAGCTCTTCGACACGCCGCACAAGGGGATCCCGATCACCGGCGACTGGCAGGAGCTGAGTCACGGGGTGAAGATCCGTTTCGGGAACAAGACCGGCCACGGCGCCCGCAGTCTCTGGTTCGTGTCCTACGACGCCCCGGAGGCCTACGGCATCCGCATCGGCCACGGCCGCCAGGCCGAGACGATCTCCGGCGTCAGCATCACCGGCAAGGGCACCATCGACCTCACCGCCACCCACAACGCCCCGCCCAGCGGCCTGGTGAAGGACATCACCGCCTGCGTGCTCATCCACGGGCGCGTCCGCAACGTGCTCGTCGAAGGCATCACCATGACCGACACCATGCGGGCGGTCATGATGTACGGCGAGCACACGGGCAAGTTCCTCCCGGGCGGCAAGGTCGGTCCGGGCGAATCGTTCGACGCCGAGAACATCACGGTGCAGTTCACCCGCACGATCAATCCGAACGGCCACGGCACGCTCATGGGGCATCCCTCCTTCCGCGGTCGTCTGCGCAATGTCCGTTGCAACTACAACTACTTCGAGACCAAGAACACGACCATCGAGCCCAACTTCAACCTGGACGGCTACGAGGTCATCGGAAACGTCATCAAGAGCGATGGCCCCGCCATCCACTGCTGGCGCCACTCCAAGAACGGGGTCATCGCCGACAACCTGCGCATCGGCGACGTGACCTTCCGCAAGGCCGTCGACGCCAGCGCCCCGGCCGGATGGGAACCGCCGATGCCGCCGGTCATGAGGAACAACCGCAACTTGCTCGGCGACCGCGCGCAGGGGCCGCAGACGAGCCTCGACCCCAAGCCCTTCGGCCGACGCCTGCTCGTCAGCGACTACGTCGGCAACAAGGTCGCAATCGTCGCCGCCGACGGACGCGTCGAGTGGTCAACCCCGGCCGAGAAGCCCCAGGATTCCTGGCTGCTGCCCAACGGCAACGTGCTCTTCAGCCATGTCAAGGGCGCCAAGGAAGTGCGCCCCGACCAATCCGTGGCCTGGGAATTCGTCGCCGACGCGAAGACGGAGATCCAAGGCTGCCAGCCGCTGCCGGACGGACGCGTGCTGGTGGTCGAATGCGGCCCGGGACGCCTCCTCGAGATCGGTCGTGACGGCAAGATCGCCAAGGAAATCAAAGTCCCGCTGACGCCGACCATCCGCACCCACGAGCAGATGCGCGGCTGCCGCAAGACGGCTGACGGACGTTACCTCGTGAGCGCCAAAGGCGACCGCGCGGTGCTCGAACTCTCCTCCGACGGCAAGTTGCTGCGCAAACTGCCCGTCAACGGCGACGTCCACGACGTCCGCGAACTTGTGAACGGAAACTGGCTGGTCGCCTTGGGCGAGGGGGACGGTGTCGTGGAATACGACAAGTCCGGCAAGGCCGTCTGGAACATCGGACGGAACGAGGTCACGGACAACCACCTCTACCTCGCCAGCTCGGTCGAGCGCCTCGCCAACGGCAATACGATCGTCATGAACTGGCTCGGCCACGGCCACCTCGGCGCCACCGCCCAGATCTTCGAGGTCGACGCGCAGAAGAAGCCCGTCCGTCAGTTCACCGACCATCGTCAGTTCACCAGCATCAATCACATCCAGGTGCTGGATTGACCGACGGACATGCGCGTCATCGCCCTCCTGGCCTCCTGCCTGACCCTTTCGGCCGCGCCGCACCCGCTGGCCGACAAGGTGATGCCGGGCGCCGCGCTGACGCTTGAGTTCCCCGACCTGACTCCTGACCGACGCGGCCGCACGGCCTCGTGCGAGGTACGCATCCCCGCCGGATACGACGCCGGCAGGAAGTTCCCGCTGGTCGCCTGGCTCGCGGGCGGAGAAGGCGGCACCGCTCCGTCCTCGGGATTCCTGCCGCCGGGCGACTTCATCCTGGTCGGCCTGCCCTACCCCAAGGGCGCCGCCAATCCCGCCTACCCGCCCATGGTCGGCGACTTCGCCAAGATC
>JBJTIX010000131.1:0-1610 GCA_046095205.1 Opitutia bacterium | reverse complement strand
CCGAGATGTCGCGTTCCGCGACGGCGCGATGTGGGTCAAGGACGCGCGATTCATGACCTTCGATGAGCTTGCGCGACCTCCGGCGCCTCCGCCCCGCTCCCCGCAGGAATCGCTCCGGGCCATTCAGGTCAGCCCGGGCTTCGAGGTCGAACTCGTCGCGGCCGAGCCGCTGGTGCAGGATCCGGTGTATGTCGACTGGGACGAGCGCGGGAGGATGTGGGTGGTCGAAATGTCGGACTACCCCTTCCATGAGCACAAGGGCACGTCGCGCGGGGGCCGCGTGAAGATCCTTGAATCGACCCGCGGGGACGGCGTCTACGACAAGGCCACCGTCTTCCTCGACGGCCTGCGGTATCCCACCGGGCTGGCGCGCTGGAGGAACGGCGTGATCGTGGCCAGCGTGCCCGAGGTCTTCCACGCGGAGGACACCGACGGAGACGGCCGCGCCGACCGGAGGACCGTGCTGTTCGACGGCTTCACGCAGGGCAACCCTCAGCACCTGGTCAACGGCTTCTGCTGGGGACTCGACGGGTGGTACTACGGCGGCAACGGGGACAGCGGCGGCAAGGTGCGCGACGTCAGCACCGGCCGCATCCACGACCTGAGCGGCCGGGACTTCCGCTTCAACCCGCGCACCGGCGAGTTCCAGCTCCAGGCGGGCCGCGCCCAGTACGGACGCTGGCGTGACGACTTCGGCAACTGGTTCGCGAACACGAACAACGCCATCGGCTGGCACTACTTCCTCGACGACCGCTACCTCGCGCGGAACCCGAAGCTCGCGGTGCCGACGCTGCGCCGAAACCTCAATCCCTCCGGCACGCCCATCTTCCCGGTCAGCGCACCCATGCGGCGACTGAACCAGCCCGGCGCGGTCAACGTCCTGACCTCGGCCTGCAATCCGATGCCCTACCGGGACGACCTCTTCGGACCCGGCTTCGCCGGCTCGCTCCTCATCTGCGAGCCCGCCAACAACCTGGTCCACCGCGAGGTGCTCGTTCCCGACGACGTGACCTTCTCCAGTCGCCGCTCCGCCGGCGAACCCGCCTCGGAATTCCTCGCGAGCGCGGACAACTGGAGCCGCTTCACGCAGGCCCGCACGGGGCCGGACGGGTGCGTCTACGTCGTCGACATGTACCGGCTGATCATCGAGCACCCCGAGTGGATTCCTCCGCAGATGCTCGGCAGTCTCGACCTGTTTGCCGGCCATGACAAGGGGCGCATCTACCGCGTCCGGCCGAAAGGGACTACCCCGCGCGCGATGCCGGACCTGGGACGGATGACGGAAGCCGAACTCGGCGCGCTCCTTCGCTCCCCCAACGGCTGGACGCGCGACACCGCCCAAAGGCTCCTCGTCGAGCGCGGGTCAGGGTGGTCGACCGCAGGCCGAGATGTCGCGTTCCGCGACGGCGCGATGTGGGTCAAGGACGCGCGAGTCATGACCTTCGATGAGCTTGCGCGACCTCCGGCGCCTCCGCCCTCCGCAGCCCGCATGCACCCGTGCGCGAACACGCCGTGCGCCTGAGCGAGGAACGCCTCACGCAGCCCGACCTGCTGGGAGAAGTGCTGGCCTCGGCCAAGGACGAGGACCCGCGGGTGCGCTATCAGGCGGC
>JBJTIX010000130.1:0-1930 GCA_046095205.1 Opitutia bacterium | reverse complement strand
CTCGACGGCGGCAAGCAGGGCCATTGGGGAAACCAGAACGACGCCGTCACGTGGAAGGATGGGCGATGGGCCGCCTCCGATTTCGGTTCGCTTTTCAGCGGCGTGCTCCGCGTCGATGGCATGACCGTGCCCAAGGCCGTTTGGGTTCGGAAGGGCGACGAGGCCGCCGCCTTTGATCCTGTGACCCTTTCCTTCCGTGCCCGCTGGCGTGGCGGCTTCGTGAAGCTCTCCGATTTCCGGCATGGCTTCGCCTCCGGACCCGCCGTCGTCGGCAAGACCTTCGCACGTGAGAAGGTCGCATCCGCGCCCAAGGGGGCGCGTTACCTGGGATTCTACCGTCATGGCGAGGATGTCATCTTCGCCTACGAGCAGGACGGCCGCCGCAGGCTCGCCTCCGCCTGGCAGACCGACGAGGCCGTGCTCGAACCCCTCACCAAGGGCGGACCTGCCCGCTGGCCCAGGGAGCTGACCACGCGCGTCGTGCGCGGAGACCAGCGCCCCTTCGCCGTCGACACCGTCGGCGTGCCCTTCGAGAACCCCTACGGCACGCTCTTCTTCCTCAGCGGCATCGATTTCCTACCGGACGGTTCTGCGGCCGTGAGCACCATGACCGGCGAAGTCTGGACCGTCCGCGGACTTTCCGGCGACACCGTGACCTGGCGCCGTTTCGCGACCGGCCTGCATCAGGCGCAGGGCGTCAAGGTCGTCGACGGGAAGATCCACGTGATCGGACGAGACCAGATCACGCGCCTCCACGACCTCAATGCCGACGGCGAGGCCGACTACCACGAATGCATCTTCAACCGCTATGAGTCCTCTCCGGGCGGACACGACTTCGTCGTCGGACTCGACCGCGACGACGCCGGCCGTTTCTACACCTCCTCGGGCAACCAGGGCATCCTCCGGCTCACCTCGCCGGCGACTCCAATCTCCTGCACTTCTCCTTCGGCACCGGCAGCGCGTGGATCATCTCCCGTCAGACAGTGGCCGGAGTCTGGCAGGGCGCGGCCCAGCGCATCACCGGCGCCTTCCGTTCCGGCGCGCAGCTGGGACGATTCAACCCTGCGGACGGCCATCTTTATGTCAGCGGCATGCAGGGCTGGGGAAGCTACACCCCCGACGACGGATGCCTCCATCGCGTGCGGCATGTCGGAGGGTCGCCCGTGCTGGTCTCGCATGAGGTCCGCGACAACGGAGTCATCCTCAAGTTCGACCAGCCCCTGCCGCCTTCCGAGACTGCGCGCACCTTCGCCCAGTCCTGGAACTACCGTTACAGTCGCGCTTACGGGTCGCCCGAATTTTCCGTACGGCACCCCGACGCCGTCGCGCACGACGTCATGGCCGTCGACGCCGTGCATCTGACGGACGGCGGCCGCACCGCGTTCGTCCACATCCCGCAGCTCCTCGCGTGCAGCCAGCTTCATCTCCGCATCGGCGAGGCCGCGGAAGTGTTTCTCTCCGCCCATGCCCTTGGCGCGCCTTTCACCGATTTCCCATCCTACCGACCCGTGGCGAAGATACCTCCTCACGCCCATGCGACGACCGCGCCTGCCTCGGGCAAGGGACGCCCGGTGAAATGGGAGAGCGAACTCTGCGGGCCCGACCCCGTCGTGCTCAAGGTCCAGGCGGGAAGCGCCCTGAACTACCTGCAGAGGGAGCTCAAAGCCAAGGCCGGCAGGTCCGTCGCCCTCACCTTTGAGAATCCCGACGTCATGCCGCACAACTGGGTGCTCGTCGCCCCCGGCGCCGAGGAGCGCGTCGGCACGGCCGCTGCGCAGATGGTGGCGGCCCCTGACGGACTCGAGCGCCATTACGTTCCGGATTCAGCGGAGGTGCTGGTCCACACCCGCATCCTCGACCCCGGATCGAAGACCACCATCTACTTCACCGCGCCCAAGCAGCCCGGCCGCTATCCCTATCTCTGCAGCTT
>JBJTIX010000129.1:0-3420 GCA_046095205.1 Opitutia bacterium | reverse complement strand
GGCGCCGGCGCCGACCGAGCCCGTCGTCGAACCCGCGCCGATCTGCAGATTGCCGGACGAGATCGTGACGGCCCCGCCGAAGGTGTTGGCGCCGGAGAGGATGAGCGTGCCAGCGCCCGACTTGGTCAGCGTGCCCGTGGCGCCCGAGATGATTCCGCCGTGCGTGCCGGCTGAGACCGTCAGGGCGGTCGAGGAACCGAGGGCGATGTCGCCGCCATTGAGGGTGGTCACCGCGGCCGTGGCACCGTTGGCGTTAAGCGTGCCGGAGGTGAGGGTAGTGACCGTGGCGACACCGCCCACGGTCAGCGAGCCGCCGTTGAACGTCGTCACGGTCGCGGCGCCGGTGATCGTGCTGGTGCCTCCGGTGACGGAAGAAGAAGTGAGCGAGCCAGCGCTTACCGTGCCTCCGGTGACATTGGCACCGAGGGCGCCGACCACGGTGACCGTGCCGGCGGAGATGCCGCCCGTGATGTCGGCGTCGCTGCCGAAGCGGGTGGAGCCGGCGCCGGCCAGCGAAGCCAAAATGACCTTGCCGGAGGTGCCCGTGAAGTTCAGGGCGTTCGCGGTCGTGTTGGCGTTGGACACCGCGCCCGAGATGTTGAGCCCGGTCGCGGAGACAGTGGCCGCGCCCGTGGCGTTCAGCGTGAGCGTGGCCGAAAGGTTGAAGTCGGCGGCCGTCAGCGTGGCGCCGTTGACCGTTATACCCGAAGTGCCGGCCAGGGATCCGGACGAGGTGACAAGCGTCCCGCCCGAGACCGTGGTCGTGCCCGTGAAGGTGTTGGGACCGCCTAGGGTCAGGGTGCCGACCCCCTGCTTGTTGAAATTGAGGGTCGAACCGACATTGCTCGTGATCGCCCCTCCGAAGGCGGTGCTTGAACTGCCGTTGACGTTGAGTTGGAACGTTCCCGAAGAACCGGAGGCCGTGATCAGGCCGCCCGTCGTGCCGCTGTCTCCGGCCAGCGAGGCGACGGTGGTGCTGGCAGCGAGATCCAGCGTGCCGCCGGAAAGCACCACGAGGTCCGTCGTGTTGGGCAGGGCGCCGAGCGAGGAAAGCCTGAGGGAACCTCCGCTGACGGTGGTCGTTCCGGCATAGGAATTGAATCCGGCGGTCGCCGTCGCTCCGCCAAAGGTGATGTTCTGGCCTGTCACGTTCGCCGTCAGGGCGTTGCTAAGGGTGATCACGCCGGTCGCGGGGTCGACGGTGCTGACGGTGGTGGAGGCCGCGATGCCGACACCGGTGACGGTGGATCCCACGGACAGATTGGCGGCCTCAGCGAGCGAGACCGTGAGCGTCGTCGCTCCCGAAGCGCCTGCGCTCGGAGCGTAGGTCCTGGTCGTGCCAAATGCGAAGGTTCCGCCCGAGGTGGTCGCCACGGCGTTCTGAGACAAGGTGATGACGGACCCGTTGACGGACGAGACCGTCGTGCCCGGAGCGATGCCCGAACCGCTGACGGGCATTCCGGCCACGACGCCGGCGGCCGCGGCCGCGCTCAGCGTCAAGTCAGCGGTCCCCGAGACCGTGGCGTTGCTCGCCGCGCCGGAAGCGCTGAGGGCGCCGGTGGTCTGGGGCGTGAGCACCAGGATGCCATTGCCAGTCTTGGTGAGGCCGCCGGCAGAACCGCTGATGAGGCCTCCGAGCGTCGCGGTCACCTGAGGGCTCAGGACGTTGATGGCACGTGTGGCGGACCCGAGGCTGACCGTGCCGTTCAAGGTCAGGGCGTTGTTCATGGTCGCGTCGGCGGTGGCTCCGCCAAAGGTGAAGTTGCCGTTGACGACGAGCGGGTTGGCGATGGTCCAGGCGGCCACGTTGGCGCGCGCTCCCATGATGGAAGTGCCCGAAGCGACGGTGAGGACTCCGGTCCCCAGCGGTCCGGAGGTCACGGCAGTGCCCGCCGTGGTTCCGGCGCTGCTGTTGCCAATGATGAGCGAGCCGGCGTTGAGCTGCACCCCGCCGGCGAAGGTGCTCGCTCCGCTCAGCACCAGGGCCCCGTTGCCCGCCTTGATCAGGCCGGCCGGGGTGGCCGAGTTCATCACGTTCTGGACCACGCCCGACATGATCAGACCCACGGGCGAGGCTCCGCCGACGGTCACCGTCCTGTTCTGGCCACCCAGTTCGAGGATCGGGACGATCGTCGGCGTCGTCGCGTAATTGTCGTTGGTAGAGGTGATGGCACCCGTGACAAAGAGCGTTCCGCCGGTCACGGTCGGAGTCGCCGTGCCACCGGTGTTGTTGAAGGTCAGCGAGGCGAGGGTGGTCTGACTGACCAGTGTCAGCACGCCGCCGCCGTTGATGGTCACGTTGCTGGTGGAGGCAATGGAGCCGGCGTTCGAGACCTGGGTGGCGTTGGCGTTGTTGAGTACAAGGTTTCCGGGCACCTGGATGCCGCCGAGCTGGGAGTTGGCGTTGCCGATGTTGAGCGTGCCCTGATTGACGACCGTATCGCCGGTGAAGGTGTTGGAGAAGTAAGGCAGTGGCGACGTGAATGAGACTGCGGTCGTGGAAAGCGCCGCCGTGGTCGCAGTGGAGAGCGTCACGGTCGTGCCACTGATGGCGGTGATGGTCGTGCCGTTGGCGATGCCGGCACCGAACACCGGCATGCCGACCGCCAGGCCGGAGGCGCTGGCCACGGTGAGGGAGGTGGCGGCACTGGCGGCCGTTCCGGTCGTGGCCACGTTGGCGTTGTAGTTCGCGATCGGCGCGCCGAAGATGAGATTGTTGGAGGCGTGGGTGGCGGTGGCGTTCACGGCGGCGCCGGTGCTGGCGTTGACCAGGGTGACCGTCGTTCCGGAAACGGTGCCCACGACGGTGTTCTGCGGGATGCCGACGCCTTGGACATACATGCCGGCGACGATGCCTGCGGCCGAGGCCATGGTGACGGAAGCGCTGGCGTTGGTGGTCGCGCCGATGGCGGTGCGCCCGACCGCGGGGGTCGCCGCATAATAGGCGTTGGCGACGCCGGTCGCGGTGGCCGCAGTGGAGAGCGTGATGGTGTTGGCGTCGACGATTCCGGCCACCGTGGCGCCCGAGGGTATTCCCGGACCCTGGATGGGCTGGCCTACGAACATGCCGACGCTGCTGAGGACGCGGGCGGTGGTGCTGGAGGAAGTCGTCGAAGTGATGACGGAACGCTCGGTCAGAGCGGCGTAGTCCATCGTCGTCGGCGTGCCCGAGGTCAGCGCGTTGGCCGAAAGCGTGACGAGCCCGGTGGACTGATTGTAGGCGGCGATGGGGGGGTTCGAGGGCAGCGTCCCGGTTCCACCCGCGACCGTGACGACCTGGCCGACGTTGAGGCCGAGGGTGGTGGCGGGCACCGGGAAGGTGTTGGAGCCGGCGGGGAGCGCCACGCCCGCGGTGGTGTGCGCCCCGACCGGGCGGAGGGGGAGCGGGGCGGGGCCCGACCGCGGGGCGGTGGCGGAGGG
>JBJTIX010000128.1:0-3333 GCA_046095205.1 Opitutia bacterium | reverse complement strand
AAGGCCGAGACCATCGACGCCAAGGGCCTCGCCGCCCTGCGCAAGAACCCCACCAGCAAGTACCGCCTGGTGAACGTCTGGGCCACCTGGTGCGCCCCCTGCGTGAAGGAGTTCCCCGACATCGTGGAGCTCACCCGCAAGTTCGGCATGCGCGACTTCGAGCTGGTCACCCTCAGCATGGACGATCCCAAGGACCTCCCCAAGGTCGAGGCCTTCCTGGGCAAGAACGCCGCCGGCACCGCCGCCAAGATCCAGAACGGCCTGAAGAACGAGGGCCGCACCACCAACCATTACGTCTTCACCGGCAGCGCCGACGAGCTCGCCACCTCGCTCGACAAGGACATGCCCGGCCCCATCCCGCACACCGTGGTCATCGCCCCCGGCGGCGAGATCGTGTATCGCCACACCGGCATCATCGACCGCGAGCAGGCCGCCAGCGCCATCCTTGACCGCATGACCCGCTTCTACTCGCCCGGCGCCGCCACGGCCGCCGCTCCGAAGAAGGCGGCAAAGAAGTAGTAAATCCGGCGGGCAGAAAAGAAAAGGCCCCGGCGTGTCGCCGGGGCCTTTTTGCGTCAGTTCCGCGGGCCGATCTTCATCCGCCGCCCGGGCAGGTCGAGCCAGGTTACGCGCTCGTCCATCCAGGACAGCCCGATGATCGCGTCGAAGCCGAACGAACCCAGTGCGAGCTGCATCACCTCAGGGGCGAGGCCAAACGTCTCGTCGAGATCCTGTCCGCCGAGACGGAAGGGGAGGATCCAGACCTGCCGAGGACGAAGCTCGCCGAAGAGCGGGCTGAAGTCCGTGAAGATCGCGGTCTCGCGGACGATGTCGCCGAACTTCTCGTCCATCACGTAGCCATACTGCGCGCCCGTGTCGAACAGGGCGCTGGCGGTCTGACCGTTGAGGTCGATTTCGACCGCGGGCATGCCCATCATCGTCTTGATGGCGAAGGACCCGTCGCGAGGCGTCGGCACCCCGAGACGCAGCGCGTCCTCGATCAGATCGAACTCCAGCGACTGCTTGGACAGCAGGTCGAGTCCGATCAGGATGTCCACCTGCGCGCCGATGTTTGCCGAGAGAGAGTCGAACGTGAACCCCGTGTAGCCGCCCCGCTTCACCGTCTCCTCGTTTCCGCCCCAGGTCACCTTGCCGGTGCGGGAGGCCGTGAAGGGGGCGCCCGTGTCGATGAGGGCGCGGCCCTCCGGCAGGTCGGCGAAAAGGTGCCTTTTCAGAATGTAGAGCTTGTAGGTGTGGATCATGGGCGGACTATTGGTTGCTGTAAGTATTTACTTACAGTTGGTTATGGCAACAGTTTATTAGGGATAGGGCTTGGGATAGGGCTAGGGCTTGCGATAGGGGTAGGGTTGGGGGGGGATAGGTAGGGTCGAGGACCTTTCCTGGATCGATGGGGCGCTGGATTCGGCCGACCACGGTTGGTGGGCCCTAAGGGGGGGGTGGGAATAAAGCGCCCCGGGTTGGGGTGATCGGGGGCCTATGCGGGGGTGCTGGGGGCTCTTTATCAGGCCTGCTTCACCTTGACCCACTGGCGGGTCTTGGCGGACTCCAGGACGGCGTCGCAGACGTACTGGGTGCCCAGCGCGTGGCGGAAGTCCGGGTAGGCCTTGGGGGCCTTGGGGTCGTCGAGGCTCTTGAGGAACTCGGCCAGCTCGTGGGTGAACGAGTGTTCGTAGCCCAGGCAGAGACCGGGCACCCACCAGTTGCCGGCGTACGGGTGGTCGCCGTCGGAGGTGTGGATGCTGGCCCAGCCGCGCCGGTCGCCGGGGACGCCGTGGTCGAAGTAGTTCAGACGGTTGAGGTCATGCAGGTCCCATTGCAGCGACTTCTTCTCGCCGTTGATCTCGAACGTGTAGAGCGCCTTGTGGCCGCGCGCGTAGCGCGTGGACTCGAACTGGGCGATCGACCCGTTCTTGAAGCGGCACATGAAGATGGCGGCGTCGTCGATGGTGACGGCCTGCTTCTTGCCCGTGGCGGTGTGGACGCGCTCCTTGATGAACGTCTCCGTGATCGCGCAGACCTCGGTGATGTCGCCGTTGATCCAGCGGGCCGTGTCGATGCAGTGCGCGAGCAGGTCGCCCGTCACGCCCGAGCCGGCGGCGGCGGCGTCGAGGCGCCAGAGGCCGGCGCCGCCCTGGGGCAGCTCGGCGGAGATCGTCCAGTCCTGGAGGAAGTTGGCGCGGTAGTGGAACACCCGGCCCAGCTCTCCATTGTCCTCGATGTTCTTGGCCAGCGTGTCGGCGGGGAGGAAGCGGTAGTTGTACCAGACGAGGTTCGGCAGCCCGGACTTCTCGACCGCGGCGACCATCTGCTCGCCCTGATTGCCGTTGAGCGCGAGGGGCTTCTCGCAGAGGATCATCTTGCCGTGCTTGATGCACTCCAGGGCTATCTCGGCGTGCGAGTCGTTGGGCGTGCAGATGTCGACGGCGTCGATGTCCTTGCGGGCGACGAGCTTGCGCCAGTCGGTCTCGTAGGACGCGTAGCCCCACTTCTCGGCGAAGGCCTTCACCTTGGCCTCGTCGCGGCCGCAGACGGCCTGGCGGACGATGTGGTGGCCCGTGGTGACGGAGTCCTTGGGGAAGAAGTGGCCGACCTGGGAGTAGGCGTTGGAGTGGGTGCGGCCCATGAAGCCGTAGCCGATGAGGCCGATGCGGACGGGTTTGGACATGTGTGCGGAGGGTTGGAGTTAGGAGGGCGGGGAGATCAGAGGGCCTTCTTCACCTTCAGCATGGTGCCGAGGATGGTGTTCCAGGTCTTCTGGTTCTCGAGGGTGGCGTTGGGGAACATGCAGCCGTCCCAGCAGAGGTGACGGATGCCGCGGTCCGCGGCGCCTTCGAGCCAGACCTTGGAGCAGGCGGCGATGTCGAGCTTGCCGTTGGGGTCGTCGGCCTGGCAGTGGCGGCCGGTCTTCTCGTGGGAGCCGGTGCCGTGCACGGTGCCGTCGTTCTGGGCGACGTGGAAGTCGATGGTCCAGGGGCGGAGCTTGCCGACCATCTCACGGTAGGCGGGCCAGAACTGCTCCTTCGTGTAGCCTTCCTTGAGCAGGGCGGCCTCGGGCTCGTTGTAGCCCATCAGGTAGAGGTAGGTGTGGGCGAGGTCGGCCTGGAAGCCGAAGTGCTTGGGCATGCCGACGCCTTCGAGGGTGTCGAGCATCGCCTTCCACGAGTGCATGCCGGCCCAGCAGATCTCGCCCTCGGCGGCGAGGCGCTCGCCGTTGGCCTCGGCGATCTTCGCGGCCTTCTTGAACGTGTCGACGATGCGGGCGGTGTTGGCCTTGGGGTTCTCGCGCCACTTCTGCACGCCGAACTCGGCGGA
>JBJTIX010000127.1:0-8405 GCA_046095205.1 Opitutia bacterium | reverse complement strand
GATGTGGGGGTAAGGGGTCGAAGCTACCCGATTCAGGCCCTGGGGGGAAGCACCTTCGCATGCTCCTGCAGGGAGCTGACCGTCAGGGCCTTCTGCTTCAGGGACCGTATCCCCAGCACCGCGGCCCGGGCCGCGTTCATGGTGGAGGCCATGTAAACCCCGCGGAGCACCGCCTCGGAGCGCATGGCGTTCTCGTCCTTGCGCGGGAGCATGCCGGCGGCGGTGTTCACGATCATCTGGAGCTGTCCGTTCTTGAGGAGGTCGAGCGCGTTGGGACGGGCGCCCTCCGAGATCTTGCCGAGCTTGTTGACCTTGACCCCGGCGGCCTCGATGGCGGCGGCGGTGCCGCTGGTCGAATGGACCGTGAAGCCGAGGGCGGCGAGGTCGCGCGCGACCTCGACCGCGGCGGCCTTGTCGCGGTCCTTGACGGAGAGGAACACGTTGCCGGCGACGGGCAGCGGGGGCTGCGCGGCCATCTGCGCCTTGGCGTAGGCCAATCCGAGGTCGTCGTCGACGCCCATGACCTCGCCGGTGGAGCGCATCTCGGGCGAGAGCGCGACGGGGGCTCCGGGGAAGCGGCTGAAGGGGAAGACCGACTCCTTGACGGCCCAGAAGGGCGGACGGATCTCGCGGGTGAAGCCGAGGTCCCTGAGCTTGGCGCCCAGCATGCAGAGGGAGGCGAGCTTGGCGAGGGGCACGCCGATCGCCTTGGAGACGAAGGGCACGGTGCGCGAGGCGCGCGGGTTGACCTCGAGCATGAAGACCACGCCGTCCTTGATGGCGAACTGCACGTTCATGAGGCCCACGACGCCGAGGCGCTTCGCGAGGGCGTGCGTGATGCGGCGCACCTCGTCGACGAGCGAGGCGGGCAGCGTGTGCGGCGGCAGCACCATGCCGGCGTCGCCGGAGTGGACGCCCGCGTGCTCGACGTGCTCGAGCATGCCGCCCACGACCGTCATCTCGCCGTCGGAGATGGCGTCGACGTCCAGCTCGATCGCGTCCTCGAGGAACTTGTCGAGCAGCACGGGCTTGCCGGGGGCGACGTCGAAGGCCTCGCGCACGACGGACTTCAGCTCGTCCATGCCGTGCACGATGAACATGCCGCGTCCGCCCAGGACGAAGGACGGGCGGAGCAGGACGGGGAAGCCGATCTCCTCCGCGGCGCGGTAGGCCTCCTCGGCGGAGAGCGCGGTGCGGTTCTCGGGCTGGCGGATGCCGAGCTCGATCAGGATGTCCTTGAAGAGCTGGCGGTCCTCGGCGAGCGCGATGCTGGCGGGCGAGGTGCCGACGACCTTCACGCCGGCGGCCTCGAGGTCGGCGGCGAGGTTGAGGGGCGTCTGCCCGCCGAACTGCACGATGGCGCCGACGCAGCCCTCGGTCTGGTAGATCTCGAGGATGTCCTCGAGCGTGAGGGGCTCGAAGTAGAGGCGGTCGGAGGTGTCGTAGTCGGTGGAGACGGTCTCGGGGTTGGAGTTGACCATCACGGTCTCGTAGCCCGCGGCGCGCAGCGCGTAGGAGGCGTGGACGCAGCAGTAGTCGAACTCGATGCCCTGCCCGATGCGGTTGGGACCGCCGCCGAGGATCATGACCTTCTTCTTCGCGGAGGCGCGCACCTCGGACTCGTCGCCGGAGGAGGAGTAGTAGTAGGGCGTGAAGGACTCGAACTCGGCCGCGCAGGTGTCGACGAGGCGGAAGGTGGTGCGCACGCCGGCCTTGATGCGGCGGGCGCGGACCTCCGCGGCAGGCAGCCCCGTGGCGAAGGCGATCTGGCGGTCGGCGAAGCCGGCCTCCTTGGCGCGCCGGAGCAGGTCGCCGTCGACGGAGCGGCCCGCGGCGCGGAGGGCGAGCTCGAGGTCGACGATGGCGCGCAGCTGGCGGAGGAACCAGGGGTCGACCTTGCAGAGGGAGAAGATCTCGGCGTCCGTCAGGCCCGCCAGCATGGCGTGGCGGATGAAGAAGGGGCGCTCGGGGTTGGGCCGGGCCAGGCGGGCGCGGATCTCGGTGAGGTCGGTCACGGCCTCGGTGCCGTGCTTGCCGCCGCAGCCGAAGCCCCAGGCGCCGATCTCGAGCGAGCGCAGGGCCTTCTGGAAGGACTCCTTGAAGGTGCGTCCGATGGCCATGGCCTCGCCCACGGACTTCATCGCGGAGGTCAGGGTGGTGTCGGCGCCCACGAACTTCTCGAAGGTGAAGCGCGGGATCTTGGTGACGACGTAGTCGATGCTCGGCTCGAAGCACGCCGGGGTCGACTTGGTGATGTCGTTCTTCAGCTCGTCGAGGGAGTAGCCGACGGCGAGCTTGGCCGCGATCTTCGCGATGGGGAACCCGGTGGCCTTGGAGGCGAGCGCCGACGAACGCGAGACGCGCGGGTTCATCTCGATGACGATCATGCGGCCGGTGTCCGGGTTGACCGAGAACTGGATGTTGGAGCCGCCGGTCTCGACGCCCACCGCGCGGATGACCGCGAAGGAGGCGTCGCGCATGAGCTGGTACTCGCGGTCCGTCAGGGTCATCGCCGGGGCGACGGTGATCGAGTCGCCGGTGTGGACGCCCATCGGGTCGAAGTTCTCGATGGAGCAGACGATGACGCACTGGTCCTTGTGGTCGCGCATCACCTCCATCTCGTACTCCTTCCAGCCGAGCAGGCACTCCTCGATGAGGACCTCGTGCACGGGCGAGGCGTCGAGGCCGTTCTGCACCATGCGCTCGTACTCCTCACGGTTGTAGGCGATGCCGCCGCCGGTGCCGCCCAGGGTGTAGGACGGGCGGATGATGAGGGGAAACTCGCCGCCGACGACGGCGACGGTCTCGCGGGCCTCGTCGAGGGTCTTGACCACGCGCGACCGCGGGACGTCGAGGCCGATCTCGAGCATCAGCTTCTTGAACTTCTCGCGGTCCTCGCCGCGCTCGATGGCCTCCTCCTTGGCGCCGATCAGCTGCACGCCGTGCCGGGCGAGCACGCCCGTGCGCGCGAGCTTGAGCGAGAGGTTGAGCGCAGTCTGACCTCCGAGGGTGGGCAGGAGCGCGTCGGGCTTCTCCTTGGCGATGATGCGCTCGACGGACTCGACCGTGAGCGGCTCGACGTAGGTGACGTCCGCGGTCTCCGGATCCGTCATGATCGTCGCCGGATTCGAGTTCACGAGGATGACGCGGTAGCCCTCCTCGCGGAGCGCCTTGCACGCCTGGGTCCCGGAGTAGTCGAACTCGCAGGCCTGTCCGATAATAATGGGCCCGGAACCGATGATGAGGATTGAACGGAGGTCGGTCCTCTTGGGCATGACGGGGGCAGACTCAGCCACCTGCGGAAGGGCGGTCAAGCGGGGAGTGCCGACAACTTTCAGAAAGGTCCGGGAAGGCGCTTGCGCCTCCGCGGACGCGCCTCATTCATCGACGGCGTGGACGTCATCCGCATCGCAGGCATACGGTCCTTCGGACACCACGGCGCCCTCCCCGAGGAGACTCGCCTGGGGCAGCGTTTCACGGTTTCCGTAGACCTGGAGGTCGATACCCGGCCGGCCGCCGCCTCGGACAACCTCAAGCTGACCGTGGACTACGGCAAGGTCATCGAAACGGTGGAGGCCCAGCTGAAGGGCAAGCCGGTCTACCTCATCGAGACGCTGGCCCAGCAGATTGCGGCCCGTATTCTCGGCACTTTCCCGATCGTGAAGGCGGTCACGGTCGAGGTCACCAAGCCCTTCGCGCCGGTGGCGGCCGATTTTGACGCGATTTCGGTGAAGATACGCCGGGAACGGGCGTGAGCGCGAAGGAGGCCCGATACATCCTGGGCCTGGGCGGCAACCTGGGGGACCGCGCCCGGCACGTGGCGCTCGCCCTGGAGGGGCTGAGTCGGCTCCCCGGAACGGAAGTGCTCGGCGTCTCGGAGGCCTATGAGACGGACCCGGTCGGATATGCCGACCAACCTCAGTTCCTAAACGTCTGCGCGGCATTGGCTTCGACGCTGGATCCGGAGTCGCTGCTGACGGAGACGATGAAAATAGAGCACGCGGCCGGTAGGGTGAGGTCGGGACCGCGTGACGGGCCGCGCACCTTGGACATCGATCTTCTCCTATGGAGGGAAGGTGCGTGGAGCTCCCCGCGGCTGGAGATACCCCATCCTAGGTGGAAATCCAGGGGCTTCGTGGTCTTTCCGCTGAGGGATCTGCTGGAGAGGGACTTCATCGTCAAAGACCCGCGCTGGGATTCCCTGCGCGCGGAGGCAGCCCGTCTGACCACGGACAAGGCCGACCTCCGCGCATGGCAAGGCCCGACCCCCTGGATCAAGAAGACGGGCTGAAGCCCGGACGTTTCGGGCACGCGCCCGCGCTCTGGCTGGCGCTGCCGCTGCTGGCGGGCTGCGCGCTCGATGCGGCGTGCGACCTGCCCGCCGGCCCTCCCCTGCTGCTCGCGGCCGTCGCGACCGCCCTGCTCTGGCGATGGCACGGGCACGCCGTCGCCGTACCGCTGCTCATCGCGGCGGCGGGCGTCGGGGCCGGATGCGCCTGGCATCAGCTGAAGAAGGCCCCGCGTTCGCCGGCATCCGTGACGCGCGCCTTCGACGAGCTGTCGGTCAGGGTGGAAAGGGCCTCGCCCGGGGCGGGAGAGGAGCCCGGGTGGACCGGCATGGGCGTCATCACGGACCGCGACGGCCCCTACCACCGGCGACGGGTGACGATCTCCGCGCGCGGCCCCTGCCCCGCCGTCGGGACGGAGCTGAAGATCGCCGGACGGCTGACGGCGCTTTCGGGAGAAGGAGGCGGATACGCGGCATGGGCCCGCAGCCAGGGCGCGACGCTCGGCCTGCGCGGCGCGCGCACGCTCGGGGTGCTCGAGCCGCCTTCGGCGTTCGCCGAATGGTGCCGCGGGCGGCGGGAACGGCTCGACCGCTGGCTGCGCACGACGCCCTGGCCCGATGAAACCGGCGGCGCGCTGCTCGCCGCGACGCTCCTCGGCCGAACGTCGCTCATCCCGGCGGAGGAGCGCGAGGCCTTCCAGCGGACGGGCACGCTGCACCTCTTCGCCATCAGCGGCCTGCACATCGCGGGCATGGCCGCGGCGATGGCATGGACGGCGAAGCGGCTGCGGCTGCCCTCGCTCGCCGCCGGACTGACGGGGCTGGCCGGGCTCTGGCTCTACGTGCAGGTGACGGGCGCGGCGCCGTCGGCGACGCGGGCCTGGATCATGGCGGCCTGCCTCTGGGCGGGGCGGGCGTTCGACCGCGGCTCGTCGCCGGTGCAGTCGCTCGCCGTCGCCTGCTCGGTCACGCTCGTCCTGCATCCCGAGGCGTGCACCGACACGGGCTTCCAGCTCAGCTACCTCGCGGTGGCCGCGCTGCTGATGGCGGGCGGGCCGGCGGCGGAACGTCTGGGCGGGCCTTCCGCGGCGGAGCTCGCCTCGCCGCGTTCGGCGCGCGGGCTTCCGGCGAGGATGCTTTCCGCCGCACGCCGCACGCTCGCCGGCGGACTCTGCGTCTCCTACGCGGCAAGCGTGGCGGGCGCGCCGCTCACGCTGAGCGCCTTCGGGACCGCCAGCTGGGGCGGGGTCTTCGCGAACCTGCTGCTGGTGCCGATGTCGGCACCGCCGCTGCTGCTCGGCATGGCGTCGGCATGCCTGCTGGCCTGGGAGCCGCTCCTCGCGGTCGCGGCGTGGCTCAACGGCTTCGCCGCGGCCTGGCTGCGGCTGATGAGCGGGCTCGCGGAAATCCTCTCGCACGCGCCCGGGCTGACCGCGACCGCGACCGACGTGCCGGCCTGGGCGGGGCCCGCCTGGTGCGCGACGCTGCTCGCGATCCTGCTGGCGCAGTCCGAATCGCGCGACCCATGGCGCCTGCTCGCCGGGCCGACGGTCGCGCTGCTGGCCTGGCTGGCGCTCTTCGGCTAGGCAGGGAGACGCTTGCCAAGAGGCGGGCGGGCGGAAAGCGTTGCGCCATGCGCGCCCCGCTCCTGTTCGCCGCGGCCATCCTCGCCTCCCCGTCGTGGGCCGCGCCCGTCGAACGCTCGGGCATCTACCCCGAGCTCGCCGCCTTCAACGACGAGGGCGAGTGCGGCACCGGCGCCGTCGTGCCCTGGGCCGACCGCCTCTGGGTGATCACCTACGGACCCCACCTGCCCTACGGCTCGAGCGACAGGCTGTACGAGATCACGCCCGACCTGCGGCAGATCGTGCGTCCGGAGAGCGTCGGCGGCACGCCGGCGAACCGCATGATCCACCGCGAGTCCGAGCAGCTGATCATCGGGCCCTACTTCATCGACGCGCAGCGGAACGTCCGCGTGATCCCGCCCCGGCTCATGCCGGGCCGTCTCACCGGCAACGCACGGCACCTCAGCGACCCCGCGAACAAGGTCTACTTCGCGACGATGGAGGACGGCCTGTACGAAGTGGACGTCCGCACGCTGCGCGTGAAGGGCCTCATCAGGGAGATCATGAACCGGCCCAAGCCGGGGCAGGCCGAGGAGGCCGAGCCGGCGGCGATCACCTCGACGCTGCCGGGCTACCACGGCAAGGGCCTCTACTCGGGACAGGGCCTGGTCGTGATCGCGAACAACGGCGAGCGCAGCAAGGAGGCCCTCGTCGACCCGACGATCGTCAGCGGCGCGCTCGGCTCGTTCAACGGCGAGGGCAACTGGTCGCTCATCCGTCGCAACCAGTTCACCGAAGTCACCGGCCCCGGCGGACTCGCCGGCAACGCCGACCCCGCGAAGGATCCGGTCTGGTCCATCGGCTGGGACCACCGCTCGCTCATCCTGATGGTGATGGAGGACGGCAGGTGGACGTCCTACCGCCTCCCGAAGGGCAGCCACGCTTACGACGGCGCCCACGGCTGGAACACCGAGTGGCCCCGCATCCGCGACGTCGGCGAGCCCGGCGCGCGCCTGATGACCATGCACGGCCTGTTCTGGAAGTTCCCCGCGGACTTCTCCCCCCGGCGCTCGGCCGGCATCGCGCCCCGCTCCGCTTACCACAAGGTCATCGGCGACTTCTGCCGCTGGGACGACCGTCTGGTCTTCGGGTGCGACGACACCGCGAAGTCAGAGTTCCTCAACAAGCGCCCCGCGAAGGGCGCGCTCGCCGGCCCCGGACAGTCGCAGTCCAACCTCTGGTTCACCTCGCCCGACACGCCCGACAAACTCGGCCCCGCGCTCGGACGCGGCAGCGTCTGGGTCGACGAGCCCGTCAAGGCCGGCGTCGCCTCGGACCCGTTCCTGCTCTCCGGCTTCGCCCGGCGCGCGGTGTTCCTGTCGCACGACGGAGCCGCCGCGACGACCTTCACCCTGGAGGTCGACACGCTCGGCGACGGCAGGTGGAAGGCCGTCAGCGAAGTGAAGCTGACGGCAGGAGACCGCAGCGTCTGGGCGGCCATTCCGGCCGGCGAGCGCGGCGCGTGGATGCGCGTGAAGGCGGACCGCGACGTGGCCAGGGCCGGCGCCACCTTCCAGTATGCCGCGCAGGATGCGCGCGGTGAGGCGCGCGGCGCACTGTTCAAGGGACTCAGCGGAGCCGGCGACGCCAAGTCGCAGGGCGCCTTCCTGCTGACGCGCGGCGCGAACCTCCGCACGCTCTCCGTGCTGACCGCGGACGTCACGCCCGGCCAGACCACGCCCGGCGAAGCCTACGAGCTCTCCGCCGACCTCCGGCTGACGAAGATGGCCGACCAGAAGGTCGCCGCCTATGTCGAGAAAAACACCCCGATACCGCAGGGCATCGTCACCGCCGACGCCGCATCGGTCATCTACGAGGAGGGCGGCGTCCGCTGGCGCCTGCCCCGCTCGCCCTCGGCCGGCCACGACGCGCTCCTCGCCCGCAGCGCGCTCCGCAAGGCGCGCGAAGTCTGCACCGAGCGCGACCTGCTCCAGGCGCACGGCACCTTCTACGAGCTGCCCGCGCTCAACGCCAAGGGCGCCATCCGCATGCGTCCGATCGCGACCAGCGACGCCGCCGTCCATGATTTCTGCTCCTACCGCGGCCTGCTCGTGCTGAGCGGCATCTCGCCCGATGCCGACAAGGGCGACCGTCACGTCATCCGCTCCGAGGACGGCAAGGCCGCCGTATGGGTCGGCGCCGCCGACGACCTCTGGCAGCTGGGCAAGCCCCGCGGACACGGCGGTCCGTGGAAGGAGACCGCCGTCGAGGCGGGCAAGCCGTCCGACCCCTACCTCATGACCGGATACGACCTGAAGCGCCTCACCCTGCGCAACCACGGAGGGCAGCCGGCGCGCATCACCGTCGAGCTCGACGTGGCGGGGGACGGACGCTTCCTGCCTTACCGCACCTTCGACGTGCCGGCGGGCGAATCTGTCGTGCATTACTTCCCGGAATCGCTCAACGCATACTGGATCCGCGCGGTTTCCGACCGGACCGGGGTCCTGTCGGCGCAGCTTGCCTACGAATAGCCGCAACTCGCGCCGCTTTCC
>JBJTIX010000126.1:0-3736 GCA_046095205.1 Opitutia bacterium | reverse complement strand
GACCAGACCGAGGACGGAGAACGCGATGAGGTGCAGAAAACAAACCGACCAAGACGCAATCATGGCGGGTTAATATCCATGGTATTCGTAAGGTGACGCATGGCAAGGTTTTGGGCCCATTGTCCTTGGCAGGCAATTACCTGCATCCCAGCATGACCCCATGCGACCCCTGCTTGCCACGCTGCTGCTTACGGGACTTTCCGTCTCGGCCGAAGATAAGGCCGACCTGCCCGTCCTCGACCTTTCCAAAGACCCTTCCCGACAGGTGGTCGTGGCCGCAGGAACGAAAGACGTTTATCAGGGTCATCCGACGACGGCCCTGATGGGCGACGGTAAGACGCTCTTCGCGGTCTGGTGCATCAACCACGGCGGCGTCGCCGGCCCGATGGCCAGAAGCACCGACGGCGGACTGACCTGGTCGCGGCTCGATGAACGGCTGCCGAAGGGCTTCGCCACCCACCAGAACTGCCCGAGCATCTACCGCATCGCCGATCCGGCGGGCAAGGAACGGCTCTGGGTGTTCTCGGCGCATCTGGGCAAGCGCGGCGGCCCGGGCATGCCCTCCATCATGAGCGAGGACGGCGGAGAGAACTGGAAGGAGCTCCCTCCGCTGGGCTTCCCGAATGTGATGACTTTCAGCAGCGTGGTGCGCCTCAAGGACGGCCGGACGCTCGGCCTTTTCCACCGCGGTCCGGGCGGAGCCGACAAGGCCCCGCTGGTGGTGCTCCAGACGATCACCGCGGACGGCGGGTTCACCTGGTCGGAACCCAAGGTGGTCGCCGAGGTGGCGGGCAAGAACCCCTGCGAGCCCTTCCTGCTGCGCTCGCCGGACGGCAAGGAGATCGCCTGCCTGCTCCGCGAGAACACCCACAAGGGGCGCAGTCTGATGATGTTCAGCCAGGACGAAGGTGCGAGCTGGTCGCAGCCGGTCGACACGAGCTGGGGCCTGACGGGCGACCGTCACTACGGGGTGCGCACCAAAGACGGGCGCTGGGTGATCTGCTTCCGCGACCAGGCGCTCAACAGCCCGACCAAGGGGCATTTCGTGGCGTGGGTGGGCACTTACGAGGACCTGCGGCAGGGACGCCCCGGGCAGTATCGGGTGAAGCTGCTGCACAACCATCCGCCGGCACGCACGGGCGACTGCGGCTATCCCGGAGTCGAACTGCTGCCCGATGACACCGTGGTGGCCACGACCTACGTGAAATACGCGCCCGGCCCGGAGAAGCACTCCGTGGTGAGCGTGCGGTTCCGCCTGTCGGAGACCGACAAGCTGCTCAGCGCTTCGAAGGGATCAGGCCAGTGAGCGTTCGCGCATCGGGTCGGTCGGTTCCGACTTTCACGGTGTAGGTGCCGGCCGCGAACACGGGCGGGGCGAAGGAGCTGACGTTGCTGAGGCGACGGTAGTAGAGCGTCTCGCCGGTCTGGTCGTGGATGACCTGCACGACGGCGGTGGCACCCTCGCGCGTCAGGTCTAGGTCGGGAAGGTAACCGGTGGGCTTGCGACCGTCGTTGTCCTGCAGGCGGAAGGTCTGCGGCCAGCCGGGAAACTGGGCCGCCTCGCCCTTGGCGGGATCGGCGAAACGGGGCCAGCACTCGAAGGTCACCTGCCCTTTCGACTTCGAGAACTTGGCCACGCCGTAGCCGTCGGCGCGCTGGCGCTCGTCCTGGATGTCGCCGGGATTGGCGTAGGCGATCATCGAGATGCGGTTGCCGAGTCCGTCGCGGAAATCTCCGGTCCAAGGCAGCGGGCTGCCGGCGACAGGGTTGGGGCCGGGCTTCTAATCCTTCGGGTGCCACCAGCGGCCGTAGATGGTGTTCACGAGGGCCGGGCTGGTGAGGGCGTACGGGCCGTCGCCGAACTCGTCGATGCCGTGCTTGACCGTGACGGCGAGGTGCTGGTCGCCGCACAGGTGCACGGCCTGGACGCGGCGCAGGGCGCGAAGGGCGTCATTGCGGGCGGCCTGCGGCCATCCGTTGCAGTCGAGATCGGCAAGGAGACGGTCATTGCGGCCGCCGTGCATGTGGACGGCGCCGCAGAAGGCGGTGGCGGACAGGACGGCCTTGTGGCTGACGCCCTTCCAGTCCGCGGACCAGGCTTCGAGGAACTTCATCTGACGTGCGCCGAGGAGCTGCAGGCCGGGCAGGTCGATGGACTTGGGGTCGTACTTCTCGTCGGTGATGTGGTCGGGGCGCGGACCCTGCTGGGGAATCTTGCCCAGCGGGCCGGTCTTGAACTTGCGGTCCTCGAGGATGGCGAAATCCATGCCACCGACCTTCAGACGGGTGTAGTAGACGCCGATTCCGCGCAGCACGGGCGTCGGATCGAAGGCGTCGGGCAGATGCCAGGTCTGCTGGCGCTGCACCATGTTCACATACGCGACCGGATACATGTAGCCGCCGTCGGCGTTGCCGGGAGCGCTCGATTCCTTGCCGTCCTCGCCCCAGAGGTTCGGGTGGCCGACGTCGTGGTCATCCGGGATGCAGACCGTGGGTCGGTCACGCATGACGTCGCGGAACTGCAGGCCGAACTCGATCCAGCCCGCCGTATGCTCGGTGTGCCGGTAGGTCTGATCGCCGGCGAAGAACAGCAGGTCGGGGTTCTGACGTCGGAGATTGTCGAGGATCTCGGGCCGGCCGCCGGTGGTGCGGCTGGAATTGCAGGACATGTTGGCGACGGAGATGACGTCCTTGTCCACCGGATCGCGCCGCACCAGGCCTTCGAACGCCGCCTTCTCACCGTGACGCACCCGATAGGGCGCATCCTTGGAACCGTCCCAACCTTCTACGCGGAAATGCGCGCTCCAGCCCGGGAACTCGACCTTGGCCTTCGCGACCTCCTGCCAGGCGTCGCCCCGCTTCACCTCGAGACGCGCCTCACGGACCTCGTCGGGCATGAGCGGATAGAGCTGGGCGGTCAGCTTCAGCACGCCGTCCTGCTGGGTGTAGAGGGCGAAGGCGATGACCTGGTCACGGGGCACCGACATCGTGGGCGGAGGATTGCCCGTGCCCTTCTTGCCCTTGGCCGCGGGCTTCTTCTGCCACCAGGCCCCGGTGGCGAACGAATCAAGATTGGGGAACTTGCTTCCGAAGGGCTGCACGGTTTCCGGCGCGGGCGTCTGACCGAACGCAGTGGCGGCGAGGGCGAGCAGGAGGAAGGTTCTCATGGCAAAGGGGTTATCGGGGAGCTGTCACATCCCTACTCCGCCCACCGTGAAAATCGACCCCGAACTCCGAGAACGACTCATCGTCTGGGACTGATGAGTGCTGGTCGTGGCCGACCGGGCGGCCAAGCGGGACCGGTCGTCCTGATCAGCTGCCCCAGCTGAAGCGTTCGGGCACCCAGGCGTACTGGCCGCCCTTGGGCACGACCGTGCCGAGGCCCGGCCAGGGGAGGTGGAAGCCGTAGGCGCGCGAACGCTCGGCGGCCATGCGGGTGAAGAGCTTCTTGCGGGTACGGACGGAGGTCTCGGGGTCGTGGTCCATGGCCACGGTCCAGCCGGCGTCCTCGAACATCAGGACATGGTGGTGCACGACGTCGCTGATGTGCACGAGGGATTCCTCGCCGGAGCGGATCTCGTAGCAGGCGTGTCCGTCGGTATGGCCGGGAGCGGCGATGACGGTGACGGCGACGTGGAAGTGGTTCTGTCCGTCCTCGGCGTGTACGATATGGTCCTGGAGGATGTCCTAGCTGAGGTTGTCGCTCTTCAGCATGGCGGGCAGGGGCTGGTTGTGG
>JBJTIX010000125.1:0-9397 GCA_046095205.1 Opitutia bacterium | reverse complement strand
CGGCCTGATCGTCGCCAACGTCTTCAGGCCAGGCGACGGCATGCACGTCAGCGCCTCCTCCCTCGACCCCCTCGCCGTCAGCGGCTTTGCCGAGACGGCCAAACATTCCGGCGGCATCGTGGACTTCCTGCTGCACCTCATACCGAAAAGCTTCGTCGGCGCCTTCGCGCAGGGCGACGTCCTCCAAATTCTGGTGCTGGCGCTCCTCTTCGGAGCCGCCCTCGGCCGGCTCGGGGAGCACGGAAGGCCGGTCATGAACCTCCTCAACGACGTCTCCCGGGTCTTCTTCGGCATCGTGGCCTTCGTGACGCGACTCGCCCCGCTGGCCGCCGCGGGCGCGATGGCCTTCACCGTCGGCGAATACGGCCTCGGCTCGATCGCCAGGATGGCGCAGCTCGTCGCGTGCGTCTACCTCACCTGCGCGGCCTTCATCTTCCTCGCGCTCGGACTCATCCTGCGCGCATTCGGCTTCAGCCTCTGGAAACTGCTCCGCCTGCTGAAGGACGAGCTGCTCGTCGTGCTCGGCTGCTCGTCATCCGAGCCCGCCCTGCCTGCGCTCATGGAGAAGATGGAGCGGGTCGGCTGCGCCCGTCCCACGGTCGGCCTCGTCGTCCCCGCCGGATATTCGTTCAACCTGGACGGCACCTGCATCTACCTGACCATGGCCGCGCTCTTCATCGCGCAGGCGACCGACACGCCCATGGACCTCGGCCAACAGCTTTCGCTGCTCGTAATCCTGCTGATCACCTCAAAGGGGGCGGCCGGCATCACCGGCAGCGGATTCGTGACTCTGGCGGCGACCCTGGCGGCGACCAATCAGCTGCCCGTGGCGGGCATGGCCCTCATCCTGGGCGTCGACCGCTTCCTTTCCGAGGCCCGCGCGATCACGAACTTCATCGGCAACGCCGCCGCCACCCTGGTGGTTTCGAAGTGGAACGGAGACTATGATGAGAGCAAGGGAGGAGAAGTGAGGAGAGAGGGCTAGGGCTAGGGCTAGGGCTAGGGCTGGGTTAATAGAGCAAGGAGTGCAGAGGGCAGACAGGTAAACCGCAGAGACAAGGGCGGACGCCGAGTCGGTCGACGAGCGCCGTCAGCCCTACCAGAGGCAAAAAGTGCTCCCGTGCCCCCGTGTCACCTTGCCAACCCTTCCCACCGGCGCATGTGCGCCGCACCGCGGCCCATGTTGTCCCTGCTTGCAGGACATCGGAATCCTTGCGGAGAGGGCTGGGATGGCTATGAAAGGGCCATGAACTGGCGCGCCTTCCTTCTCTGCGGGCTTGCGACAATCTCGGTCCTGACCGGTTGCGGCGAGACCGCACGACCCGCAGCGAAGAAGGTGACCCTTGAGGAGCAGAACGCCGTGATGGCGTTCGCGCTCTCCGAGCAGCTGGAGGAGTTCACCGGGGCCGTGACAGTCGTGGTCGGACCTGACGGAATCGTGGGCATGGAGGCCTTCGGCATCGCCGACACCAAGGCGATGCGGCCCATGCGCAAGGACTCGCTCTTCTGGATCGCGTCCATGACCAAGCCCATGACCGCGGCCTGCGTGCTCATGCTCGTCGAGGAGGGCAAAGTCTCCCTCGACGCCCCTGTCTCAAAATATCTCCCAGCCTTCGGCGAGCAGAAACTGCTCAAGGACGGGAAGCAGACCGCACCCGCCCGTCAGATCACGGTGCGCGACCTGCTCACGCACACCTCCGGCCTGACGGCCGCCTACGCGACCCCGGCGGACCAGCCCAGCGACAGCCTCCCGCTGGACAAGATGTGCGACTTCTACGCCCGGCAGCCCCTGCGCTACGAGCCCGGCTCCCAATGGTCTTACAACAATCCCGGCATCAACACCCTCGGACGCATCGTCGAAGTCGTCTCGGGGATGCCGTACTCCGACTTCCTCGAGTCCCGCCTGCTTGAACCGCTCGGCATGGGTTCGACGACCTTCTGGCCCGACGAGTCCGAACTCGCGCGTCGCGCCCTGCCCTACGCCAAGGACAAGGCCAGCGGGGCCCTCGTGCTCAGCAAGACGCACACCTTCCGCGAACCCTACAGCGATCCCTCGCGCACCGCCATCCCCGCGGGCGGACTTTGGTCGACCGGCGGCGACATCGCCAAATTCTGCCAGATGATGCTCAACCAGGGCGAGCTCGACGGACGGCGCATCCTCAAGGCCGAGACCGTTGCCGAGATGACACGCAATCAGCTCGGCGACATGCCCAAAGTCAGCTTCACGCCCGGCATGGCGATGGGGCTGGGCTTCCACATCGTGCGCGCTCCGCAGGGCGTGACCGAGAGCCTCAGCGCCGGCTCCTTCGGGCACGGAGGCATGCATGGTACCCAGATGTGGATCGACCCCGTGCGGCAGCGCGCCTACGTCCTGCTCGTCCAACGGGCCAACTTCCCGAACTCCGATGCCAGCGAGGCGCGGCGCATCTTCCAGAAGACGGCGGTGGAGACCTACGCGAAGTGAACACTGCGGACGGGTTGTGGTGTTTAGTTTAGGGGGCACGTGGGCACGGTGACACGGGGACATGGGGCGGAGCAGAGCGCCGCAGAGGACATAGGGAACGGGGCATTGAAAATGTCTCCGCCTGACGGCGGCCCCGGCGCCGCATGCACGGTTACGCCTGTTTCCGACACATTATCATCTTTGCACCGAGGGGCGGCCGAGGCCATAAAAACGCACCCCCATGAGCAAGCCCCTCTCACGTCGTCGTTTTGTCCAGACCTCCGCGGTCGCCGTCGCCGGCTTCCCCGCGCTCGTCAGCTGCCAGAACGTGAACTCGAAGCTGCAGATCGCCGCCGTCGGCGTGAGCAACAAGGGGCTCAGCGACGTGCGCGAAGTGGGCTCGCACCCCAAGGCGAAGTTCGTCGCCTTCTGCGACATCGACACCACCCGGTTCACGGGCGCCGACGCCGCCTTCCCCGGCACGCCGCATTACGCCGACTTCCGCGAGATGTATGAGAAGCTCGGCGACAAGTTCGACGCGGTGACCGTCTCGACCCCGGACCACATGCACGCCCTGCCCGCGCTGCTCGCCATGCGCAGGCGCAAGCACGTCTATCTGCAGAAGCCCCTCACGCACTCGGTCGAGGAGGCGCGCCTCCTGACGCTGGAGGCGGAGCGCATGGGCGTGCAGACCCGCATGGGCAACCAGATCCATTCGCGCACCGAATACCGGACCGCCGTGAAGCTCATCCAGTCCGGGCGCATCGGCAAGGTCAAGGAGGTGCACTCCTGGCACCCCAATCCCGGCAATCGCTACACCCAGCTCACCGGCCTGCCGCCCGCGACCGCGCCGGTCCCGGCCGGCCTCTCCTGGGACCTCTGGCTGGGCGTGGCCCCCGCCCGTCCCTACACGCCTGACGTCTACCACCCCTTCAAGTGGCGCGACTGGCTCGACTTCGGCTGCGGCACGCTGGGCGACTTCGGCTGCCACATCTACGACCCCGTCTTCTGCGCCCTCGAACTGACCAAGCCCCTGACCATCTCCGCCGACAGCGTTGGAGCCAACAGCCAGACCTGGTGCGCCGCCGAGACGATCAAGTACGTCTACCCGGGAACAAGGTACACAGCGGGCAAGACCATCACCATGACCTGGCACGACGGCGGCAGGAAGCCCGACGAGGCGCTGGCCCGGCTGCCCAAGGGACGCAAGCTCTTCGACGGCGGCTCGATGTTCATCGGCACCGAGGGCGTCCTGCTTCTCCCGCACGTCGGCACCCCCGTTCTCCTCCCCGAGGAGAAGTTCGGCGCCACGCTCACGCCCGGCGAGGAGGCGCGCCGTAAGCGCGCCCTGGCCAAGGGCGAGAAGGTGCCCGCGATCAAGATCGCCGACATCCAGGCCGAGGACAGCCTGAACCATTACCACGGCTGGGTCGACGCCGCGCTCACCGGCGTCGAGTGCAGCGACAACTTCGCCTACGCCGGACCGCTCACCGAGGCCGTGCTTTTGGGCACCATCGCCTCACGCTTCACCGGCGCCACGCTCAAGTGGGACGCCGAAGGCATGAACATCACGAATCACAAGGCCGCCAACGCCCTTGTCAGGAAAGAGTACCGGGACGGGTGGAGGGTGTGAGCGTGAGCGGCGCGGAGGCGCCGCTCACGAGGGGACAAGGGGGCACGGTGACACGGGGGCATGGGAAGAAGGGAGAGGTCTATCCCTAACCCTAGCCCTAAGCCGCATCCCCGTTGCTCACGTGTCAACGTGCCAGCCTGCCCACTCGCGGCGAAGCCGCGCTCAATCCGCCCTGCCCTGCTCGCGGGAGCGATACTGCCCGGGCGTCATGCCCGTGTGCCGCTTGAAGTCCTTGCTGAAGAAATAGCGGTCGGCGTAACCCACCTGCGCGGCGATCTCCTTGATCTCGTCCGGAGTGCCGGCCAGCCGGCGCTTGGCCTGGCTGATGCGCTCGCGCCGCAGCCAGTCGATCGGGCTCGTCCCGAAGGCGGACCGGAAGACGCGCGCGAAGTGCGTGGCGCTCAGGCCGGCAAGCCGGGCAAGGCCGTCCAGGCTGTGCTTCTCGAAATAGAAGAGCCGCATGCGTTCCACGACCTTGTCGAGGGCGGGAGGCACCTCGGGGGCGGTCTCCCCGGAGCTTGCGCGCGCCGAGCAGACGGCCGCCAGCAGGCGCGCGACCGCCGCGTGCAGGCGGGCGGGCGATTCCGGAGAACGGTCGCCGATCAGACGGAAGGCCTCGCGGTAGGCGGCCATCGCCTCGCGTCGGCTGACGCCCTGGATGACCGGCGAGGTGCGCACCGACATGAGTTCGGAGAGCCGTGCGAGCTGCGGCCCCTCGGCCCTGACCCACATCGCCTCCCACGGATCCGACGGCTCGGCCCAGTGCTCATGCGGCTGGTGGCAGTTGAGCCAGACGAAGTCGCCCGGCCCGACCGCGTGGGTCCGTCCGGCCACCCGCGTCCAGGCGCGCCCTGAGAGGCAGAGGATCAGCTCGTGGCCGGGATAGCGGTCACGCGCGATGCGATGCGTGGGCGAAGCCTGGAGGTGCCCGGCTCGCGGCACGGTGTAGAAGACGTCCTGGTGCGCCGGCGCGGGCGTGGAGTGGAGGGAGACGATGAAACGGGTCTCGGCGGGCCTGGACATGGTCGGATAATACAACCGCCCAACGGAGGGTCGCCATTTAAAAAAACGACCCCCGGGGTTATAATCCACCCATGCCCCGGCCGACCCTGACCGTGCCCCTGCTCTTCGCCGCGCTCGTCTGCTCGGCGGAGCCGGTCAGCTTCAGCCGCGAGGTCCTGCCCATCCTTTCCGAAAACTGCCTCTCCTGCCACGGCCCCGACGAGTCCCACCGCAAGGCGGACCTGCGCCTGGACACCTTCGAGGGCGCCACCGCCGAAAACGACGGCGTGCGCGCAATCGCGCCGGGCGACCCCGCCAAGAGCGAGCTCCTTGCGCGCATCGTGAGCGCCGACCCCGAGGAGCTCATGCCTCCGCCGAAGTCACACAAGCCGAGGCTGAAGGCGGAGGAAGTCGCCGTCCTCCGTCGCTGGATCGCCGAGGGCGCCAAGTGGGGGAAGCACTGGGCCTTCGAGCCGCCGATCAAGGCCGCGGCCACGGGGCATCCCGTGGACCACTTCGTCCGCGCCAGACTCGCCAAGGAGGGAATCAGGCCGTCGAAGGAGGCCCCGCCGCACGTCCTCGTCCGCCGCGTGCACCTCGACCTCACCGGCCTGCCGCCCACCGCGGAGGAGACGCTGGCCTTCGTGAACGACAAGGCGCCGGGCGCCTATGAGCGCATGGTGGACCGGGCCCTGGCCTCGCCGCATTACGGAGAGCGCCTCGCCATGTGGTGGCTGGACGCCGCGCGCTACGCCGACACCGACGGCTTCCAGTCGGACGCCACCCGCAACAACTGGCCTTGGCGCGACTGGGTCGTCGACGCCTTCAACCGCAACCTGCCCTACGACCAGTTCACCCTCGAGCAGTTCGCGGGCGACCTGCTGCCCGGATCGACGCCCGAGCAGAAGGTCGCTACCGCCTTCCACCGCAACCACATGACCAACGGCGAAGGCGGCCGCGACCCCGAGGAATCGCGCGTGGACTACGTCATCGACCGGGTGAACACCGTCGGATCCACCTGGCTGGGCCTGACCCTCGGCTGCTGCCAGTGCCACTCCCACAAGTTCGACCCCGTTTCGCAGTCCGACTACTACGCCCTGACCGCCTTCTTCAACAGCATCGACGAGGACGGCAAAGCGGGCGGCGGGGCCAAGCCCTTTCTTCCCTACCAATCGGTCCACTCCGCCCGCGCCCTGCAGGAGGCGCAGTCACTGGTCCAGGCGGCGAAGCCCGCCGAGGCGGCCGCGCGCAGCGCCGCCCGCGCGCCGTTCGAGGCGTGGCTCAGCAGCACCGTCCGGACCGTGACGGCAGGTCACCGCAGCTGGAAACCCGTCAAGGCCGACACGCTCGAGACGGCCGAAGGCACCGTGCTCACGCAGGAGGACGACCTGGCCGTACAGGCGTCGGGGCCGCACCCCAACCAGGACGAATACCGCTTCACGACCACTCCGCGCGGACGGCGCATCACAGGCCTCCGCCTGGAGGTCCTGCCACACCCCAGCCACACCGGAGGAGGCCTCTCGCGCGGCAAGGACGGGGAGTTCCTCCTGACCGACCTCAAGGTGCAGGTGCGTACGCGCGGCAATTCGCTCATCCGCGACATCTCACTCGACTCGGCCGCGGCGGACTTCAACGCCGACAAGAAGAAGAACGGCAACTACGGCGACATCAAGGACACGCTCGACGACGACCCACGCAACGGCTGGACGACCATCGGCTCCGAACGCACCCGGGCGCACGTCGCCGTCTACCGCCTGGAGGAGGCCCTCAACCTCGGGCCGGACGAGGAGATGATCGTCGAGCTGCGCCAGCGGTCCACCCTCGGCGACCGCAACATCGGCCGCTTCAGACTTTCCGTGACCGACGAGGCCGGCCCCGCGGTCAAGTCCGCCGGACCCACGCCCTTCGAAAGGCTCGCCGCCGCAGGCGCGCCCGACGCCGGACTGAACGAGGACCTCTTCAGCCAGTTCCTCGCCGACCACCGTCCCTACCTCGAGGCGCGGGCCGCCCTGGACCGCGCCCAGCGCGACTTTGACGACATCAAGGCACGGGCCGGAAAGGTGAACGTCATGGTGCTCGCCGAGCGCAAGCAGCCCCGTGACACCTTCGTCCTCGTGCGCGGCGTCTGGGACAAGCACGGCGACAAAGTCGAACGCGGCGCGCCGGCGGCCGTCCTGCCCTGGCCCGAGGGACTCCCCAAGGACCGGACCGGCCTCGCGCGCTGGATCACCTCGTCCGAAAACCCGCTGGCCGCGCGCGTGGCCGTCAACCACCTCTGGCAGCTTCTGTTCGGCAACGGCATCGTCCGCACCGCGGAGGACTTCGGACTGCAGGGCGAGCGTCCCAGCCACCCCGAACTGCTCGACTGGCTGGCCGTGGACTTCCGCGAGCACGGCTGGGACATCAGGCGCCTCCTCCGCCTGATCGTGACCAGCGAGACCTACCGCCAGGACTCCGCCGTCACCCCCGCCCTGCTTTCCCGTGATCCCGACAACCGGCTCCTTGCCCGAGGCGCGCGCTACCGGATGCCCAGCTGGATGCTGCGCGACTCAGCCCTGCGCGCATCAGGCCTCCTGCATCCCGTGATCGGCGGGCCTCCCGTCCGTCCGCATCAGCCCGACGGCGTCTGGGAGGAGCTCTTCATGGGCCGTTTCAAATACGAGTCCAGCGAGGGCGCCGCCCAGTATCGCCGCACCCTGTACGCCTTCTGGCGCCGCTCCATCGCACCGACCTTCCTGTTCGACACCGCGCAACGCCGGACCTGCGAAGTCCGCCTGCCCCGCACGAACACCCCGCTGCAGGCCCTCACCCTGATGAACGACGCCACCTTCCTCGAGGCGTCTCAGGCCCTGGCGGCGGCCGCGCTCAGGGAGCAGGGGGACGCCACGCGCATCCAGACCCTCTATCGCCGCGTGCTGAGCCGCGAGGCGGGCGACCGCGAGGCCGCGCTCGTCGGAGCGACCCTGATGAAAGCCAGGGAGACCTACCGCGCCGACCCCGCTTCGGCCGCCAAGTTCCTGCGCGTCGGGCAGCGCAGCATCCCCGCCGGCACCGACCCCGCCGAACTCGCCGCGTGGACCGTCGTGTCGAGCATGCTCCTCAACCTCGATGAGGCGATCACGCGTGAGTGATCGAATTCATAGCGCCAGGGCCAGAGAAGAAAGCTCCATATAAAACCTTCTCCAATAGCCCGTTCGCCTTAACCAGCCCTAGCCCCAGCCCTAGCCCTAGCCCCAGCCCTAGCCCTAATATGAGCAACCTCTCCCGTCGCTCCTTCCTCGCCGCCGGCCTCGGCGCCCTCGCGGCTCCGCGCCTGCTGGCGCAGTCAGGAGTCGCGCCCGCGCACCATGGCGCCGAGATCGGGCACGGCGAGTTCCGCTACAGAGTGGACAAACTCTGGTGCAAGGCGGACCCCGCGACGCATCCCGTGAAGGACTGCCATGAGATGGCGCAGTCCGCCGACGGACGCCTCTTCCTCATCACCAACCACCCCAAGCACGACGTCCTTGTCTTCGACACCGAGGGCAAAGTCCTCTCGGCCTGGAGCCTCGGACTGAAGTCCGGCCACGGACTCACCCTGGCGAAGGGGGCGGACGAAACCGAGCACGCCTACCTGACCGCCAACTCCGGGCGCATCCTCAAGTGCACCCTCGACGGCAAGCCCCTCCTCGAGCTGCCCGACCCCAGGAAGTGCGGGGCCTACGGCCCGAACGATCCTTATTCTCCCACCGAGACGGCCGTGGACGCCCGCGGCGACATCCATGTCGCGGACGGCTACGGCTCGCAGTTCATCCTCCGCTTCGACCGCGCCGGCAAATACCTCGGCAAGTTCGGCGGCACGAGCACCCAGCCGACCAACCCCGGCAAGTTCATGCAGGCGCACGGCGTGGCCATCGACCACCGCGGCCCCGAGCCCCTGCTTGTGTGCACCGAGCGGATCCGCAACGAGTTCAACTGGTTCACCCTGGACGGAAAGCACGTCCGCGGCGTCTTCCTGCCCGGCGCCTACGTCTCGCGCCCCGTGATCGCCGGACGCCACCTCTATTCCGGCGTGTGCTTCGGCGCGAAGCCCGACGACCACCGCATGTGGCAGGGCCGCGGCTTCGTCACCATCCTCGACGACCAAGACCGCGTCGTGTCGAACCCCGGAGGGACCGAGCCCAGGTATGTGGACGGACGCCTCAAGCCCATGCTGCAGGAACTCCCCGTGTTCAACAACTGCCACGACGTCTGCGTCCTCTCCGGCGGCGACCTCGTCGTCTGCCAGTGGACCAGCGGCTCCACCTATCCCGTCCGCCTGCGCAGACTCTCCTGACATG
>JBJTIX010000124.1:0-3143 GCA_046095205.1 Opitutia bacterium | reverse complement strand
TGGCAAGCCCCCTCCGGCCCCCGGCGGGGGCAGGAGGGGGCTTGCCATCCCCCGCGGGTTGGGCTTTCTCCGCCTACCCCCCGATGAAATCGTTGTCCGCCCTGGCGACGGCCCTGGCCGTCCTGCTCATTCCGGCCCTTCGGGCCGAGGAAACGCGTTCCCCCAACGTGCTGGTGATCGTTTCGGACGACCACGCCTGGACCGACTACGGTTTCATGGGGTCCAAGGACGTCCGTACCCCCCACATCGACCGCCTGGCCGCCGAAAGCAGGGTCTTTCCCCGGGGATACGTGGTCAATTCGCTATGTGGGCCCAGCCTGGCGGCCCTGCTGACCGGCAAGCATCCGCACCGTAACGGCATCACGGGCAACGACCCCCTTCTGCCTCCCGCCGGCAAGGGCAAGTCCAAGTACGCCCATCCCTCCTTTCAGGAGGGCAGGGAGAAGATGACCTCCCTCTGGGAGAAGAGCCCCCACATCCCCCGGCTGCTCGACCCGAAGGGCTACGTCAGCCTCCAGACCGGCAAGTGGTGGCTGGGCGACTTCCGCCGCGGCGGCTTCACCGAGGGCATGACCAAGGGCGGTCGCCATGGCGACGATGGCCTGGACATCGGACGCAAGACGCTCGCCCCCGTCACCGACTTCATCAGCCGCGCCAAGAAGGACCGGAAGCCGTTCTTCGTCTGGTACGCCCCGATGATGCCGCACGACCCCCACACCCCTCCCGACCGCCTCCTCGAGAAGTACCGCGACAAGACGCCCTCCATCCACCAGGCCCGCTACTGGGCGATGGTCGAATGGTTTGACGAGACCGTCGGCGAGATCCGCGCCCACATCGAGAAGGAGGGGCTGACCCGGGAAACCGTCGTCCTTTACATCGCCGACAACGGCTGGCTCCAGAGCCAGAACAACTCCCGCTACGCGCCGCGTTCCAAGCAGTCGCCCTACGAGGGCGGCGTGCGCACGCCGATCATGGTCTCCTGGCCGGGGCGCGTGCAGGCCGGTTCTGTCGACCGTCCCGTCAGCGAGGTCGACCTCATGCCGACGCTGATGAAGCTCTGCGGGCTTCCCGTGCCCGCCGGCGTCGACGGCATCGACCTGCTCGACGAGGCCGCGGTCGCCGCGCGCGGCGAGATCTTCGGCTCGAACTCGACCCACGACATCCAGGAGCTCGGCCGGCCCGCCGCCAGCCTCCGCTACCGCTGGGTGGTCGCGGGCGACTGGAAGGCCATCTTTTCCAGCGGCCTTCACGGCGCGACCGAACCCCCGCAGCTTTTCAACGTCAGGGAGGATCCGCGGGAACTCCGCGACCTAGCGGCGACGGACCCCGAACGCGTGACCCGGCTCAAGGCCAGGGTCGACGCCTGGTGGGACGGCCGCTGAACTTCTCACACACCCCGACAACATGAAGAACCCACAAGCCACGCTCGCCGCCCTGGTCCTGCTCATCGCCGGTTGCCAGACCCAGGAGGCCCCGAAGTCCGGCGCCGCCGCCACGCCCGAAGCCAAGCCCGCGTCCAAGGGCAAGGCCGCGCCCAAGGCGAAGGCCGCCCCCGCCTCCTACGTCCTCTACGTCGGCACCTCCGGAGCCACCGGCAAGGGCGTGCTCCGCGCCACCCTCGACGGCAAGTCGGGCAAAATCTCCCAGCCCGTCGTGGCCGCCGAGGCCAAGTCGGCCTCGTACCTGGCGCTCAGCGCCGACGGCAAGTTCCTCTACAGCACCGCCGAGGGCGCCGAGGGCGCCGTCGCCGCCTACGCCGTCGAAGGATCCTCGCTCCGCGCGCTCAACTCCGAGTCCTCCAAGGGCAAGGGGCCGACGCACCTCGTCGTCGACGCCGCGCGCAAGAGCGTGGTCGTCGTGAACTACGGCTCGGGCTCGACCACCTGCCTGCCGGTGAAGGCCGACGGCTCCCTCGCGCCCGCCAGCGTCTCCGTGCAGCACGTCGGCAGCGGCCCGAACGCCCAGCGCCAGAGCGGCCCTCACGCCCACGGCGTCTACCTCCATCCCTCCAACGGACGCGCCTACGTGACCGACCTCGGCACCGACGACGTCTTCATCTACAGGTTCGACCCCGCGAAGGGCTCGCTCGAGCCCAACCGCCCCCCGCCCGGCCGCGTCGCGGCCGGCGCCGGTCCGCGCCACCTCGCCTTCCACCCGAGCGGCAAGTACGCCTACGTGAACAACGAGATGGCGCTGTCGGTCACGGTCTTCTCCGTCGAGCGCAACGGCGGGCTGAAGGAGCTGCAGACGATCCCGACCCTGCCCCAGGGCGCCGAGACCAAGGGCGCCTCGACCGCGGAGATCTTCGTGCGTCCCGACGGCAAGACGCTCTACGTCTCCAACCGCGGCCACGACTCCATCGCCGTCTACTCCATCGCCAAGGACGGCAAGCTCGCCCTCGTGCAGCACGCCCTCGGCGTGCCCGCCACCCCGCGCGGCTTCGGGCTCACCCCCGACGGCCGCTGGCTCGTCTGCGCCGGCCAGAAGTCGGGCACGCTCAACGCCTACAAGATCGGACGCGACGGCACGCTGACCGACACCAAGCAGGCGGTCGAGGCGCCCGCCGCGGCCTGCGTCGTCTTCGCGCCCTGACCGGGCCGGAGGCCGGTGAACGGGGCGCCAGCGGGCGCCCCTTTTTTTGGGCTCGTGCGTCCCGGAGTGAAACACCGAGGGCTTGCGGCGGTCTTATCCGGCGGCAATCCTGCCCGCCCATGAGATCCGCCCCGGTCCTCGCGTCGCTGCTCGCGCTTGCCGCCCACGGCGCCGACTTCTCCCACGAGGTCGTGCCGCTCCTGCGCAAGCACTGCGCCGAGTGCCATACCGGCGACAAGAAGAAGGGCGGTCTCTCCATGAACACCCGCGCGGACCTGCTCGCCGGCTCCGAGAACGGCGCCGTCGTGCGGCCCGGCGACCTCGCCTCGCGCATGCTCGCGGTCGTCGTCAGCAAGGACAAGGACGAGCGCATGCCGCCCAAGGGGCCGGGCCTCTCCGAGGCCGAGGTCGCGAAGCTGCGCGAATGGGTGTCCGGCGGCCTCGTCTGGGACGAGGGCTTCGCCTTCCGCAAGCCCGCCTACGAGCCGCCCCTGCGGCCCCGCACCCCGCAGCTCCCCGCCGCCGCGGACGGACGTGCGCATACCGTCGAC
>JBJTIX010000123.1:0-3668 GCA_046095205.1 Opitutia bacterium | reverse complement strand
GGCCGCCGGGCTCTCGCTGGTCGCCACGGGCGGCTACGGCCGTGCGGAACTCTGCCCGCTCAGCGACGTGGACCTGCTGGTGCTGGTGCCCTCCCACTCGCCGGAGACGAAGGCCGCGGTGGAGTCGATCCTCTACCCGCTCTGGGACCTCGGCCTGAAGCTCTCGCAGTCGGTCCGCACGGTGGACGAATGCCTCGCGCACGCGGTCGAGGTCCTCTACCTCCGCGTCGCGCTGCTCGAGGCGCGCCCGGTCTGCGGCGACCGCGCCCCGTTCCGGCGTCTGACGGAGGGGCTCGGTCCGCTGGTCTCCGGCGCCGCGGTCATCCCGTTCGCGCGCACGCTGGTCGACTCGCAGCGGCGGCGGCGGGAGAAGGCCGGCGGCAGCGCCTACCTCCAGGAGCCGGACCTGAAGAACGGGGTCGGCGCGCTCCGCGACGTGCAGGGCTGCCTCTGGCTCGCGCGTCTGCACTCCGGCGCGGCGGGGCCGGAAGGGCTCCGTCTCTCGGGCCTGATCTCGGAACGGGACTGCGAGAAGTTCGTGCGCGCCCGCGAGACGCTGCTGCGCATCCGGCACGAGCTGCACTTCCAGTCGACGCGCGCGACGGAACAGCTCTCGCTGGAGCGCCAGGACTCGGTCTCGGAGGGCCTGGGACATCCCGGCTCGCTCCGCGAACGCATCGGCGCGATGATGCGCGAGTATTTCGACGCGGCCGACCACGTGCGGCGCTGCGTGCAGCTGGTGGAGTCGGGGGTTCTCGGCGAACCGGAGCCGGAGGGATGGGGCCGCCCGCTCGAGGTCGACGGGTTCCGCATCGCGCCCGGCGGCACGGCCTCGGCGCTCCACCGTCTGGTGTTCGAGGAGGATCCGGCCCGGCTGGTCCGGCTCTTCCGCCACTGCCAGGTCCATGAGGCCCGGCCGGACCGGGCGCTCTCGGTGCTCGTGCGCGAACGGGTCCACCTGCTGACGCCCGAGGTCGCGGCCTCGGACTCCTCCACGGGCGCCCTGCGCGCCATGCTCACGGAGGCGGGCCGGGTCCACCCCGCGCTCGAGGCGCTGCGCGAGCACGGGCTGCTCTACCGGCTGGTCCCGGAGTTCCGCGGGATGCACTGCCTGGTCCAGTTCGAGTTCTACCACCGCTGGACGGCCGACGTCCACACGCTGCGCTGCCTGCGCGAGCTGGACCTGATCTACGAGGGCGGCTCCGACGTCGATCGCGGGTACCGCGAGGTGCTGCTCGGCTGCGAGGCGCCCTCGCTGCTCTACGCCATCCTCTTCCTCCACGACATCGGCAAGGTCGACGGCATCGCGGGACACGCGGAACGCGGCGCGCCGGTCGCCGAGGCGGTGCTGGAACGTCTCGGCTTCGACGCGCGGGAGCGCGCCTTCGCCGCCGCGGTGGTGCGGCTGCACCTGACGATGGGCATCTACTGGCAGCGGCACGACATCGACGACCCGGCCAATGTCGACCGGTTCGCCTCGCTCTGCGGCGAGGAGCAGGTGCTGCGCTACCTCTACGTGCACACGCGCTGCGACGCGCTCGGGACGTCCCCCGACCTCTGGTCCAACTTCAAGGACGGGCAGCACTTCGCGCTTTACCGGCGCACGCTCGACAAGCTCTCGGGCATCCCGGGGCCGGACGTCGGGTCGGAACGCGCGCGGCTCCGCGCCGAGACGGAACGTCTGCTGGGCGACCGGGTGGGCACGGACGAGCTCGACGCCCACTTCTCCGGCATGCCCGACGGCTACGTGCTGCACGCCTCGCCCGACGAGGCGGCCCACCACCTGCAGATGATCCACCGGCTCATCGCCACGGTCTTCATCTCCGACGCCGAGGAGTCCCTCATGCCGATCGTGGAATGGTCCGACGACGTCGGCGCAGGCCAGTCCGCGGTCTCGGTGGTCACCTGGGACCGCGCGGGCCTCTTCAGCCGCCTGGCCGGCGCGTTCGCGGTGGCGGGGATCAACATCGTGTCCTGTCACGCCTTCTCCCGCGCCGACGACGTGGCCATCGACTTCTTCCGGGTCAATCTGCCCGCTGGCAGGGAAGGGGAGTCGAAGTCTGCCTTCGGACGCGCGCTCACGGAGTCGCTCCTCGGCGGCGCCGACCTGCTCGCCCAGGTCGCCCAGGCCGAGGCCCGGGCCTTCGAGACGGCCCCTCGCCGGCGCACGCGGGTCCAGATGGAGTCCTCGGTCGAGGTCTACTTCGAACCGGAGCTGGGACGCACGGTCGCCGAGGTGCAGTGCACGGACCGTCTGGGGCTGCTCTTCCGGCTCGGCCGGGCCATCCGGCACGCGGGCTACGCCATCACGTTCGCCAATGTCGCGACGGAGCAGGGCATCGCGATCGACACGTTCTACCTGGTGCCGCAGAAGGGCGCGACGCACGCCCCCGCGCCCCCCGAGTCGCTCGCGGAAGCCCTCCGGGCCATCGCGGGCTGAGGGCGCCCGCCCTTGCCTCCGGCGGGAAAGCCGCCAATGTCTAACCATTCCCTCCGCCATGCGGTCCGCCCTAAGTTTCCTCGCCCTTCTGCTCGCCCCGTTCTGCGCGGCGGCCGACTCTCCCAATCCCTCCCAACCCATGAAGGAAAAACCCAAGCTCGAGCTGGCGATGTTCGGCGCCGGATGGTTCTGGGGCGTCGAATACCAGTATGAGAAGATACCCGGCGTGGTCGACGCGGTCAGCGGCTACGCGGGCGGACACGTGCTCAACCCCGGCTACCGCGAGGTCTGCGAGGGCGACACGGGACACGCCGAGGTCATCCAGGTCACGTTCGACCCGGCCAAGGTCTCCTTCCGCACGCTGACGGAGTATTTCTTCAAGATGCACGACCCGACGCAGGTCAACCGCCAGGGCCCCGACCACGGCGAGCAGTACCGCTCGGTCATCTTCGCCTACTCGGACGAGCAGCGCAAGGTGGCCGAGGAGGTGAAGGCCGCGCTCGAGAAGGCCAAGGTGTTCCGTCTGCCGATCGCCACGAAGATCGAGGGCAAGCAGGTGTTCTGGAAGGCCGAGGAGTACCATCAGGACTACTACACGCGCAAGGGCACCAAGCCCTACTGCCACACGGTGCCCTTCGCGCCGGAAGGGAAGTGATCCGTGGCGGGCCGCGGCACAGGGGCCGATGAGTCGCTGCCGGGACTCGGCCGCGAGGAGCCGGCCGAGGTGCCCGCCGCCCGCCGGCCGCTCGCCGCCAGGATGCGGCCGCGCACGCGCGCCGAAGTGGTCGGCCATGCGGCGCTGCTCGGGCCCGACGCGCTGCTGCCGCGGCTGATCCGGGCCGACAGCTTCGGCTCGCTGCTCTTCTACGGACCTCCGGGCTGCGGCAAGACGACGCTGGCCGAGGTCATCGCCGCGGAGACGAGCTCGCACGTGGTGCGCATCAACGCGGTGCTCTCCGGAGCGGCCGAGCTCCGCGAGGTGCTCGCGGAGGCGCGCCGCAATCCCTCCCGCAAGACGGTGCTGGTGGTCGACGAGATCCACCGGTTCAACAAGTCGCAGCAGGACCTGCTGCTCCCCGACGTCGAAGCGGGCGCGGTGCGGCTCATCGGCTGCACGACGCACAACCCGGGCCTCTACGTGGTCCCGGCGCTGCTCAGCCGCAGCCACCTGTTCCGTCTGGACCCGCTCACGCCGGAGGAGATCGCGGGCTTCCTCGGCCGCGCGCTG
>JBJTIX010000122.1:0-2888 GCA_046095205.1 Opitutia bacterium | reverse complement strand
TCCCTGTCCTGGTGGCGGTCCTTGGCGACGTCGTAAAGCCGCTCGCCGTCGAGGAGGCGCCAGCTGCCGCGCATGATCGCGGCGGAGAACTTTTTCGGACCCGTGGGGTCCTTGTCCCCCGCGCCCGGTCCGTACTGGACGAAGAGCGTGCGCTCAGGCAGGCGCTCAGTTTTCCCGCGAAGGAGTCCGGCGAGGACCTTGCCGTCGAACTCCGTTCCCGAAGAGGGGTTGATGCCGGCGAAAGAGAGCAGGGTGGGCCGGATGTCCTGGACCTGCGTGAGCTCGCCGACGTCGGGCCAGCGGATGAAGCAGGGCACGCGGTGGCCGCCCTCCCAGTAGGTCACCTTGCCGCCCCGCAGTCCGGCATTGTGGATCGGGACGCCCGCGGTGCCGCAGTTGTCGGTCATGAAGATGAAGACGGTGTCCTCGCGGAGCCCGTTGGACTGCAGGAAGGACTCCAGGCGGCCCATGTTGTCGTCGACATTGGCGAGCATGGCGTAGAAGGGCGCGGCCTTGCGTCCCTTGAACTGGTCGAGGTACTTCTGCGGCGCGACGAGCGGGCCGTGGGCGGCGTGCAGCGGGAGGTAGCAGAAGAAGGGCCTCCGGGCCGACTGCTGCGCCTTCATCCATTTCATCGCCTCGTCGAAGCAGACGTCGGTGACGTAGCCCTTGAACGCCTCGGGCTTGTCTCCGCGCAGCATGCGTCCGTCGATCAGCGTGTTGCCGTATTCAGGCGCGCTGCCGAAGCCCCAGCCGGGCGCCCAGTAGGCCGTGCCGAAGCCCCGGTCCATCGGGCGGTGCGGGTAGCTGTCCCCGAGGTGCCACTTGCCGAAGATCCCCGTGGCGTAGCCGGCGGCGCTGAAGATCTTGGGCGCGAAGGGGTAGAAGGGCCGCACGAAGGTGCGTCCCGCGGTGACCGACGTCACGCCGGTGCGCATGCCGTGGCAGCCGGTCAGCAGCTGCCCGCGGGTGGGCGAGCACATCGGGGCGACGTGGAAGTCGGTCAGGCGGACGCTCTCCGAATGCAGGCGGTCGATGTTGGGGCTCCGGAAGAAGGGGTGGCCGTGGCACGAGAAGTCGCCCGTGCCGGCGTCGTCCACCAGCACGATGACGACGTTGGGCCCGTGCGTCCGCGTGATGAGCGGAGCCTGCGGGTCGCGCGCAGGGGCGGCGGACTGGGCGGCGGCGGCCGCACCGAGGAGCAGTCCTGCGAAAAGCGTGAACAGGCGGTTCATCCGGAGATCACTTCTTCGGCGCGGTCTTCTTGCCCTGGCCCTTGGCCTTCCCCTTCGGCTGTCGGTCGAGGGTCAGGCGGGCGAGGGCGGAGAATTCGTCGGTCTGCCTCTGCCAGAGGTCGGCGAGCTCCTTGGCCTTCTCGGGCATCTTGGCGGAGAGGTCGTTCTGTTCGGCGCGGTCGACGCTAAGGTCGTAGAGCGCCCACGCGTCGCCCTTGGCGGCGACCAGCTTGTAGTCGCCGACGCGGATCGCCTTGTTCTCCTCGTGCAGCCACCAGAGGCCGGGCCGCTCGACGGTCACGTCCCGGGCGCAGGCGGGCGCGAGGCTGCGTCCGGGCGCGGGCGGGATGGGCTGGCCTTTCCATTCGGTAGGCTTGGTCACGCCGGCCAGCTCGAGCACCGTCGGCACGAAGTCGACGACATGGGCGGGCGTGCGGCGCAGTTCGCCCTGGGCGCCGATGCCGGCGGGCCAGTGGGCCACGCGCGGCGTGCTGATGCCGCCCTCGTGCACCCAGGTCTTGTGACGGCGGTGCGGGGTGTTGCACGCGTTGGAGAAGCCGGGCCCGAGGCACAGGTAGGTCGCGGCGGAGCCCAGCTCGGCCGTGGGGTCGTGCCCGCCGTCGCGCACCATGATCTCGGCGCTCGCGCCGTTGTCGGAGGCGAAGAGGATGAGGGTGTTCTCGAAGGCGCCCATGGCCTTGAGCTGCGCGATGATGCGGCCGATCTCCCGGTCCATGCGGTCGACCATCGCCGCGTGGATGGCCATCTTCGTCGCCTGGAAGCGCCGCTGCTCGTCGTTCAGCGAATCCCAGGGCAGGGGGCGGTTCACCTCGCCGGGTCCGAGCTTGGCGATGGCGTCGGGGAAGGCGTAGGGCGGACCGACTTCGCGTTCGACCGCGGAGAGCGGGGTGTTGGTGATGCCGGCCTCCTTCATGCGGGCGTGGCGTTCGGCACGCATGCGGTCCCAGCCGGACAGGTACTTGTCGCGGTACTTGGCGATGTCCTCCGGCAGGGCGTGCAGCGGGAAGTGGGGCGCGATGAAGGCCACGTAGTGGAAGAAGGGCTTGTCCGCGTGGCTGGCGGCATGGTCCCTGAGGCATTCGACGGCGTGGTCGGCCGTGGCGACGGTCGCGTAGTAGCCCTTCTCGTCGGCCGGCACCTTGACCGGCACGTCGTCGATCGAGTTGCCCTTGGCGGTGAAGAAGTTGCCCTGGTTCTTCATGTCCAGCGAGCGGTCGAAGCCGCCGGCGAGGACCGGCCCGTCGACGTGCCACTTGCCGCTGTGGTAGCTGCGGTAGCCGGCGGACTTCAGGAAGTCGGGCAGCAGCCGCGCCCATTCCTGACGGACACCCTGTCCGCCGCCGCCGAGGCCCGGCAGGGCGTCGCGGTGGATCTGCTGGGCGTAGTAACCCGACAGCAGGGCGGAGCGCGAAGGCCAGCAGCGCGCGGTGTTGTAGAACTGCGTGAAGCGCACCCCGTTGGCGGCCAGGCCGTCGAGGTTGGGCGTGGCGATCTCGCCGCCGTAGCAGCCGAGGTCGGAATAGCCGAGGTCGTCGGCCAGGATCATCACGACGTTGGGTCGCGACGGCGCGGCCCAGGCCAATGCGGCCGCGGTGAGTGCGAGGAGGAGTGCGAGGGGGCGTGGGGACTTCA
>JBJTIX010000121.1:0-1500 GCA_046095205.1 Opitutia bacterium | reverse complement strand
CGCCCAGGCAGACCGAGGGCCCCTTCTATCCGGACCGCCTGCCGTTGGACACCGACAACGACCTGGTCGTCCTGAACAACGCCCTGACCCCGGCCGTCGGCGAGGTCACCTGGCTTTCCGGCCGCATCCTCGACGAGCGCGGCGAGCCCGTACGCAACGCCCTCGTGGAGATCTGGCAGGCCGACGCCAATGGCGTCTACATCCACACCAAGTCGGGCAACGCCGCCAGGCGGGACGGGAACTTCCAGGGCTTCGGCCGCTTCCTCACCGGTTCCACCGGCGAGTACCTTTTCCGCACCATCAAGCCCGTGCCCTACAAGCCCCGCACGCCGCACATCCATCTCGCCGTGCGCATCAAGGGCAAGAAGGAGCTCATCACCCAGTGCTACGTCAAAGGTCACGAGATGAACGCCAACGACATGGTCTACAAGGCGATCAAGGACGCCGCGCAGCGTGAGAGCGTCACGCTCGACTTCAATCCCCTCAAGGGCTCCAAGGCCGGCGAGCTGTCCGCGCGCTGGGACGTCGTGCTGGGCTTCACGCCCGAGGGCTAGCTTCGGGTCGGCCGGACTGATCGCCTTGGGCGGGGCTGGGGCCCGCCCACAAAATAGCCCCCGGAGTCCGGGGGCTTGATGCACGCAGCGCGGGCGGGGCTTACTTCGCGCGCTCCTTCACGAAGTCGATGTTGTGCTTCACCTGCTGCACGTTGTCCTTCCAGTCGTTCTCGTGCTCCACGGAGATGTGCCCGTCGAACTTCTGGCGGATCAGCTCCTTGATGCAGGCGTCCATGTCGACCACGCCCTTGCCGGCCACCACGACCTCCGACTTGCCCCAGTCGGCCTTGTCCTTCATGTGCACGCTGACGATGCGTCCTTCCAGGATGCGCAGGCAGTCGATCGGCTTCAGGTTGGAGGTGCACCAGTGGCCCAGGTCGGCGCAGGCGCCGACGCGCGGGTCGCGGCTCTCGACCACGCCGAGGATGTAGAGGGGGTGCCAGACCTTGTACTTGGGCCTGTCCATCGTGCCGCCGTGCTCGTGGAAGGAGACCTTCACGTCATACTGCTTGGCGGCCTCCTCCCAGTGGGCGATCTGTTCGGTCGATTCGGTGCAGACCGCGTAGAGCCCCATCTTCTTCGCGAAGGCCATGATGGCCTGCACCTCGTCGCGGTTCTTGGCGCCGACCACGCCGTAGTTCACGGCGTGGATGCCCTGGCGCTCCAGCTCGGCCTTGATCTCGGCCATGGTGGCGTCGGTCATGGAGTGGTGCGTCTTCTCCTTCGCGCCGGGCTTCACCGCCTGGCCGGGGAAGATCTCGATGATCTTGCCGCCCGCCTCCTTGGTCTTGGCGATGGCCTCGAAGAAGGAGAACTCCTTGAAGGTGTAGGCCTGCGCGCCCACGAACCAGCCGTTCTGGCGGGCGGATTCGGGAATCGGATCGGCCGAGAGGGCCGCGGCGCAGGCGAGGGCGAGCAGGGTGGGGAGGCGCATGGGGTGTGGGGG
>JBJTIX010000120.1:0-2546 GCA_046095205.1 Opitutia bacterium | reverse complement strand
CTAGCGCCCTGGGGGCGGCCCACTTCGGCTCAGCGGCCTTGGGTCCGCTGAGGTTTTCGAAGAACATCACGTAGCCGGCGGTGTTGCCGCACAGGATGTCGGTGTCGCCGTCGGCGTCCCAGTCGAATCCGACCGGGGTCGCGAGCGCGCCGCACTTGAGCTCGTCCGCCTCCTGCTGGAAATATCTCGGCGGCAGGAACTGAGGGGTGCGTTCGGCGGTGAAGCCGCCGGTGTTCTCGATGAAGGCGACGCGGCCGTCCTCGTCTCCGACGATGAGGTCGAGGTCGCCGTCCTTGTCCCAGTCGATGCCCACAGGGACGATCATCTCGAGATCCATGGTCAGTGGCTCAGGCGAACCGGGAAGGCGCGCGGCCTCCTGACGGGCCAGCCAGGCCGACGGGAAGCCCTTCTCTCCCGGACGCAGGGTCAGGCGACGGCCGGGCGCGAAGTTCGGTGCCATGGCCCCGCCGTTGTTCTCAAAGAAGGTGAAGCCGTCGAGGAACTCGCCGCAGAGGAGGTCGAGATCGCCGTCGCGGTCCCAGTCCGCCAGATTCGGCGAAGGCCAGCCAAAGGTCTCGAGGGGCGCGTCTCCGACCTTGAGCCGGACGGGCTTGGCATAGTCGGGCTTGGCGTCGGTGCCCTTGTTGATCGCCAGGTAGACGTACCCGCGCAAGGGCCCGCGCACCCACTTGCCGGAAGCGTCATATCCGTCGTCCCAGCCATAATCGGTCCAGTCCCCGACGCCGATCAGGAGGTCGGTCCGCCCGTCGGCGTTATAGTCGGCCAAACGCCACATGTTCGCCCGCACCTTGTTCGGGTGGACGTTGGCGGGCAGCGGCAGCTTCACGGGCTTGTCCAGGCCGCTTTTGAGGAAATCGGGGTATACGGCGCCGGGCGAAGTCACGACGGGCTTCCCCGCAACCATGCTGAGCTGGACGTTCTGCAGGCCCTTGCTGATGCGGCGTCCTGGCTTGAACACGGGCATCTTGTTCAGGGCGGTGTCGCCGGTCGCGTTCTCGAAGAAGTAGACGCCGTTGGACGGCTTGTCGGGACAGTTGACGACGAGGTCGAGGTCGCCGTCGCCATCGAAGTCCATCGGGAGGGGCCAGGCCCAGAGGCCGACGCCGAGATCTACGACCAGCCCGGGATGGTTGTAGCGGAGACGGCGCAGGGCGGGCTCTTCGGCAATGAGCGCCGACGTGACGAGGAGGAGAAGGAGTCGGTTCATTTCGAAAGGGGCCAGCGGCCGTCGACGATGGGGCGCGCTTCAAGCCGGGCAGGGTCGACGACGACATGCCGGACTTTCTGTCGCTTCCAGGTGTAGGTGAGGTGCACGAGGCCGTCGGCGGTCTGGATGACGGAGGGATAGCTGTACTCGCCGGGATCGGACTCAAGGACGAGGGCCGCCTGCCAGTCACGTCCATCGGCACTGACGGCGACGTTCAAGGGCGTACGCAGTCCGCCCCACTTGCCGGGGGTGCCAGCGACATGGTTGTAGACGATCAGGTGGCGGCCATCGGCCAGGGTCACGGCATCGGTGCCGCTGTTGTTGTTGGGCAGCGCGCCTTTTTTAAGGGGCGACCAGGTGCGACCTGAATCCGCGGACTCGGTCGTGAAGATGGCGTCCTGGCGTGATCTGCCGAGGGCCATGAGCCTGCCGCCGGGCAGACGGAGAATGCTCGGCTGTATGGCCTGCATGGACAGGCCGTCGTTGATCGGTCCGGTCGTGGTCCAGGTGCGGCCAAGATCCGAGGTTTTCTCGAAATGCACGGTCCATCGGCTGACCTTGTCGGTGCTCTCGGCGATCGTGGGACAAAGGATGGAGCCGTCGTCCAGCTGCACGGGCTTGTTCTTGATCGGTCCGAGGATTCCCTCGGGCAGACGGCGCGCTGGCGACCAGCTCAGGCCGGCGTCGTCGGATGTGCGCAGCTCGCCCCACCAGGTCTGCGGGCTGGGACCGACTTTGTAGAAGAGCATCAGGGGACCCTGCCGCGGCTGGAACAGCACGGGATTCCAACAGGGGTGCCTCACGGGCTTGCCATCAGGTGCCGGAGGCTGGATGCCATTGGCGACCTCGACGGCAGGGGTCCATTTTCCGGCGACCTGCCGGGAGACCCAGATGCCGACATCGGGATGCTTTTCGCGGGTGCCGCCGAACCAGGCCGCGACCAGGCCGGCAGAGGTCTCGGCCAAGGTCGTGGCATGGATCTGGGGATGCGATCCGGGCTCGTAGATGAATTCGCGGCGCACGACGGGATCTCTGCCGGCGGCGCAGCCGCACAGGAGACTCATGACCAAAAGCAGTGTCGCCTGATGGCATCTCATGTGGCGGGGTGCCCCAAGATGTCCCCGGACAAACCCATTCCCAAGTGAAATCGTAGCCTGACCCGCCCGGACGACCATTTGAGGGCGGGGACGCCCGGCGGGCTCAGCGCCCGAGATGTTGGCGCAGGAATTCGAAGGTCCCGACGCCGTTGATGCGATGACCGCCGTCAAAATGCTCGATGACGGCCTCACCGGGACGGCCGATGCGCACATAGTGGCGG
>JBJTIX010000119.1:0-2649 GCA_046095205.1 Opitutia bacterium | reverse complement strand
CGACCCTGAAGCCGGGCCAGCGCGGGATCTCGCCGGCCGAGGCGCAGGAGCCCTGCAGGCGCAGCTGGCGCGTGACGACGACCTGGAGCGGCAGTTCCGTCTTGGGCGAAAGGTTGCCGACCAAGGTCACGGTGCCGCCCTTGCGGACGCAGGCGACGGCGGACTGCACGGTGGCGTTCACGCCGACGCACTCGAAGACGGCGTCGGCCCCCTGCCCTTTGGTCAGGCCTTTGACGAAGGCGGGGACGTCGCCGGAGGCGGGATTGATGGCGTGGGTGGCGCCGAGCTCCTGGGCGACGGCGAGGCGGGAGTCCTCGGTGTCGACGGCGATGACCTGCGAAAAACCCGCGATTTTGGCGGCCTGGAGCGTGAGCAGACCGATCATGCCGGTGCCGACGACGACGGCGGTATCGCCCTCGGAGCAAGGGGTGAGGCGGACGGCGTGCACGCCGACGGAGACGGCCTCGATCATGGCGGCCTCGTTGAAGCCGAGCTCGTCGGGGATGGGGTAGATGATGCGCTCGGGCACTGCCACCAGCTCGGCGAAGGCGCCGTGTCGGCGGTAGTCGCCGCAGGAGACGCCGAGCACCTGGCGGTTGTCGCAGAGATTGACGTCGCCACGGCGGCAATGGGAGCAGGTGCCGCAGTATACCGTGGAGTCGAAGGTGACGCGCTGACCAGCCTTGAAGCGGGTGACCGCGGAGCCGATCGAACGGATGACCCCGGCGGCCTCGTGCCCCATGACGAGCGGAGGGATGCGCCGGCCCGTGGACCCGTCGTAGCCATGGATGTCCGAGCCGCAGATGCCGCAGGCGCGAACCTCGACCAGCACCTCATCGGCACCGCAGACCGGATCCGGCACGTCCGTGCAGGACATCTTTTTGTATTCGGTGAGCAGGAGGGCTTTCACGGGGGGAACGAAGAGAAGGAAGGAGGGATGTGGCCAAGGGGCAAGAGACAAGGGGGCGAAGGAAGGGCTAGGGCTAGGGCTGGGGCTGGGAGGAAGCCGGAGGGTTGTGTAAAAATTTGGAACGCGGGCCCAAGGGCACTTGGAAATATTTGCCACCCTGGGTAATGGGTCCTACCCCTTTCTCCATGAAGCACCTCCCCGCCCTGCTGCTCGCAACCTGCACCGCCTTCGGCGCCGACCCCATCAAATACTCGGTGGAGCGTCTCGACGCCTCGCTCGACTCGCTGATCGCGACGGACGCCAAGTTCGAGGTGCTTTCGACCGGCTACAAGTGGTCCGAGGGGCCGGTCTGGTTCCAAGGACGCATCGTCTTCTCCGACGTGCCTTCCAACGTCGCCTATTCCTGGAAGCAGGGCGACGGCCAGGCGCCGGTCTTCCTCAAGCCGAGCGGCACCGACGCCGCCTCCGAGCGGCAGGGCTCCAACGGCCTCGCGGTCGACCCCAAGGGCAGCCTCCTGCTCTGCCAGCATGGTGCCCGTCGGGTCGCTTCGCTCGTCGACGGCAAGTTCAGCCCCCTCGCCACGCAGTATGACGGCAAGCGCTTCAACAGCCCCAACGACCTTGCGGTGACGAAGGACGGCACGGTCTACTTCACCGATCCGCCCTACGGGCTCGGCGGCGAGAAGGCGGAGCTGGATTTCCACGGCGTCTACCGCCTCGCGACCGACGGCAAGGTCTCGCTCGTCACCAAGGCCGTGCAGTGGCCGAACGGCATCGCGCTCAGCCTTGACCAGAAGACGCTCTACCTCGCGGTCTCCGACTCCAAGAACCCCCGCGTGGCCGCCGTGGGCGTCGACGGCTCCAACCTGCGCGACGTCTTCCTGGCCAAGCCGCTCAAGGATCAGGGACGTCCGGGCAGCTGCGACGGACTCAAGCTCGACGAGCACGGCAACATCTGGACGACCGGACCGGGCGGCGTGCTGATCCTCTCTCCGGAGGGCAAGCATCTCGGCTCGCTGATGCTCGGCCAGCCTTCCGCCAATCTCGCCTGGGGCGAGGATGGACGCACCCTTTACATCACGTCCAAGGACCGCCTCGTCCGCGTCCGCACCAAGGTCAAAGGAGCGGGATTCTGACCGCGCGACTAAGCGAGGAGGGCTGGAGATAGGGCTAGGGCTGGGGCTAGGGCTGGGGCTGGGGCTAGAGGTAGGGCTAGTTTCCGGAAGCTATTCTCCGCGCCCTTATGACTCCGCTTAGCAATCGCAGGACTTCATCGCATGCTAGGCAGAGAGGAGTCGCTTCATCCTCGCCAACAAGCTGCGCATGAATGGCAACTCGCAACTGGGTCTTTGCTTCCGCGCAAGAACCCATGGCGATGAGGTAAAAACGCGGAGTGTCCTTCTCTCCTCTTCGCTCATACCCTTCGGCGATATTGCTCGGGACTGACAAGGCAGCTCGACGAATCTGGTCGCAGAACCACGGATGCCTGGACAACCGGGAACTTTGACTGAAACGGATGATGTCGCCCGCCAGGGCAACGGACTTCTGCCAAGTTTTGAACTGATCAAGGCCTCGTGCTTCCATGAGAAAGCACGTCGATCCTGAATTCCCGTGGCAACGCCGACACGAAGAGGTCTTCTAACCAGCCCCAGCCCAAGCCCTAGCCCTTCCTTCGCCCCCTTGTCTCTTGCCCCTTGGCCACATCCCTCCTTCCTTCTCTTCGTTCCCCCCGTGAAAGC
>JBJTIX010000118.1:0-3564 GCA_046095205.1 Opitutia bacterium | reverse complement strand
AACCCACCCTCACCCTCATTCTCGCCCTGCTGCTTGCGCCGCTGGCCGCGCTGCACGCAACTGATGAGCAGAAACAGGTCGGAAAGCCCCATGCGGCCACCGTATCCATAGTCACGGACGGCCAGCCGGCGGCCACCATTGTCGTTCCTGACCGGCCGGCACACGCCGTGGAGGTGGCGGTGAACGAGTTGGTTCGCTTCGTCAGCCAGTCCTCCGGAGTGAAGCCGCCGGTAGTGAGGGAGTCGGACCTCAGGGATGCGCCCTCGGGGACCGTCATTTCCGTCGGACCGACGCGCCTTGCGAGGAAGGCAGGATTGCTGGCCGATCCGCAACCCGGTGAGTTCTTTGCCGTCCGGTGGCAAGGCGACACGGTCTTCCTGCTTGGTAACGACAGCGTCACGGAGGGCGCCATCAAGGCCTGGCCAGGAGGAGGGAGGCGGCCGCCTGCGGGACAAAGCGAAATGTTCCTTGGCAGTCTCGACGCCACGGTCTGGTTCATCGAGAACTGCCTTGGCGGAGGCTACCTTTTCCCCGGCAAGAACGGAACCAGCTACCCTTACGGTCGGTCGCTGTCGGCCATCCGTGCGGACAAGGAACTCCGACCGCCCTACATCCTACGCTCGCTACGCAACTTCGCCAATGGAGCCGACTTCCGCCGCATCGCTCCGACGGTGCTCACGCCCAAAGCGCAGGCCCAGCGCCGAGAAGACGTTGCCCGGTGGATGTTCCTCCGGGGCCTCGGCTATCCCCGCGCCATGTTGAACTCCGGTCATGCCTTCAGCGATTGGTATGAAACCTACAAGGATTCTGATCCTGATATTTTCGCCCGCTTCCCGGATGGCCACCGGGGCATCGTGCCCGCGTCTCCTTTTTACCAATACCACCATCCGCATTGGGTCAAGTTCTGCGAGGCGAACCCCAAAGTCGCCCGCTTCACCCAGGAGAAAATGCGCAAGTTCTTCACGGAGAACCCGGAGAGCCTCACTTTCTGCGTGGCCCAGAATGACGGACGCGTGGACGGGTTCTGCGTGTGCGCGGAGTGCAAAAAGATGGACGACCCTGCGGCCAGTCCGGTCAAGCTCCGTTACGCCCGACAAACCGGCGAGCGTTACGAATACCCGTATGTCTATCTCACCGACCGCTACGCGAAGACGTGGCTCCGATTAGGCGAAGTCGCCGCTGCTGAATTTCCAGGCAAATACCTCATGGCCTACGCCTACGGCGTGCTGGACAAACCGCCCCGCAGCACCGCACTGCCGAAGAATCTCCTCATCCAATACGTCCCGACCATCGACCTCATGGATACCGAGAAAGCCTGGGTCGCCACCACCCTCGGCACCTGGGATGAGTGGGTCGACGCCGGAGCCAAGCTGATCTACCGCCCCAATCTGCATTACGCGGGCGCGTCCCTGCCGCTGGTTTACGCACGACGCCTGGCCCGGGAGCTGGCCCACTTCAACGCATCCGGCCTGCTAGGGGTCGATTACGATCAGCTCCCGGCCAACTTCGGCTCGCAGGGCATCAATCACTACGTCCTCTCCCGCTTGATCTTCGAGCCCGGTCTCGATCCCGGCATCCTCATGGACGAATTCTGCCGCAAGGCCTACGGCACCGCCGCAGAGCCCATGCGTGCCTACTACGCCCTGCTCGAACAGGAAACCGAAAGGGCCATGAATGATCGGTGGAAAACCTGGGGTAAATCTTTCGCCGAGGCTCTCGACCGCCCCGATCACGTAAAGAAGATCGAGACCCTTTTCCAGGAGGCCGTAGACCGGAGCCGGGCAGACAATGACGCCCGCGCCCGCCTGGACATGGCTTTTGAGGCATGGCAATACGCCCGCCTGTTCGGGCGCGTCGGAACGCCCGAGACCAATAAGGCTCTCCTGGATTTCCTGAACAGGCGCAAAGACTCGATGGTCGTGGACTATATCTGGCTTGCCGACCGCGGGCTCATCAGCGGCCTCAAGACCGGCGAGATGAACCTAGCCTCCCACCTGCGCCTCGTTAACCAGAACCGAAGCATCGGAGGGGCTGAGAAGGGACCGGCCACCGACGGACACTGAAGGCATGATTGACCAAAATAGCCGTCAAGCCCGCCAGATCCGTCTGGCGGGCCTTTTTGTCGGTCAGGCAACGGACTGTGCATTTTCCCAGCGTAATCGTCTCCTTTACTGGAGCGGACTGGGACTTTCCGTCCTGACGGATGTCATAGCGACATGAAACCCCTCATCCTCGCCCTGCTGCTTGCGCCACTGGCCGCGTGGCCCCAAGGCGAAGCGAAGCCCGCGCTTTCCTTCCGGAAGGTAAGCGCCAGCCCGCAGGACCGAGAGCGCCAGCTGAGCCTCGTCCGCGAGACGGACCCGCTCACCCCGGAGCAGCAGCAGGCCAGGATGCACGTGCCCGAGGGCTTCACGATCCAGGTCTTTGCCAGCGAGCCAATGATCAACAAACCGATCAATCTCGCCTTCGACGACCGCGGGAGGCTCTGGGTCAGCAGCAACACCGAGTATCCCTACGCCGCCAAGAAGGAGCGCTGGGCCGATGCGAAGGGCTCGCGGGTCAAGGACAGCCGCGATGCCATCAAGATCCTCGAAGACACCGATGGCGACGGCCGGGCTGACAAGGTCACTGACTTCGCCGACGGGCTGAACGTGCCCACCGGCGTCCTTCCGTGGCACAAGCCGGAGCACAAAGCGGGCTGCATCGCCTGGAGCATCCCGAACATCTGGTATTTCGCCGACACGGATGGCGACGGGAAGTGCGACCTGCGCGAGGTGCTCTTCGGCCCGCTCGGCTACGAACGGGACACGCACGGCATGTGCAGCAGCTTTCGCCTCGGCGGCGATGGCTGGGTCTATGCCACCCACGGCTTCAACAACACCTCCCATTTCAAGGCTCGCGACGGCTCCTCCCTCGATCTTCACAGCGGGAATGTCTTCCGCTTCCGTCCCGACGGATCCCGGGTCGAACCCTGGTCCTGGGGGCAGGTGAATCCCTTCGGCCTTTGCTGGGATCGCCGCGGCAATCTCTACAGCGCGGACTGTCACAGCAATCCGGTCACGCAGCTCATTGGCGGCGCCCACTACCCCAGCTTCCGCAAACCGCACGACGGCCTTGGCTTCGCGCCGGTCATGTGCCGGCACGGCCACGGCAGCACCGGTCTCTGCGGCCTGGCCTACGTCGATGGCGGGATCTGGGGTCCGGAGTGGGACGACCACCTGTTCCTCGGCAACTGCGTGACCTCGCGGGTCAACGCCGACCACGTCACGTTCACCGGCACCACGCCCCAGGCCCATGAAAAACCGGATTTCGTCACCTGCGAGGATCCCTGGTTCCGCCCGGTCGATCTCCAACTCGGCCCGGACAACGCCCTTTACATCGCCGATTTCTATAATCGCATCATCGGCCACTACGAGGTGCCACTCGATCACCCCGGGCGCGACCGGGAACGCGGCCGCATCTGGCGGGTCGTGAAGGATGGGGCATCGAAAACGCCGCGTCCCGCCCCGCCCGCTCCCGGCCGTCACACGATCGCGGATCTCCGTTCCCCCGATCCCTTTGTGA
>JBJTIX010000117.1:0-1667 GCA_046095205.1 Opitutia bacterium | reverse complement strand
GCTGCTGGCTGACGAGCCCACGGGCAACCTCGACGAGCGCACCGCCGAGGAGGTCATGGCGCTCATGCTCGGCGTCGTCGCCTCGCTCGGCACCGCGCTGGTCCTGGTCACGCACAGCCGCGAGTTCGCCGAACGCGCCGGCCGGCGGCTGGTGCTCTCCGGCGGGATGCTTTCGCCCGCGTGATTTGACACCCGGGACGCGGACGCTTGTGTGGCGTCCATGTCCTCCGCCACCACCCCCGCGCAACTCGAGGCCGCCCTCCGCTGGCGCTACGCCACCAAGGCCTTCGACCCCCGGCCCATCCCCGCCGACGTCTGGAAGGCGCTCGAGCACGCGCTCCAGCTCGCCCCGTCCTCCTACGGGCTCCAGCCGTGGAAGTTCCTCGTGGTGGCCGACCCGGCCAGGCGCGCGCTGCTCCGTCCCAACTCCTGGGGCCAGTCCCAGGTGACCGACGCCTCGCACCTCGTCGTCTTCACGCGCCAGACCTCGGTCACCGAGGCCGACGTGCAGGCCTTCTACGACCAGCTGGTCTCCGAGCGTCGCGCCGATCCGGCCAAGCTCGAGCCCTACCGTCAGATGATGGTGCAGAACGTCGCCCAGGGCATGTCCGCGGAGCGTCAGCGCGAATGGGCGGCCCGCCAGGTCTACATCGCCCTCGGGCAGTTCATGACCGCCGCGGCCGTCCTCGGCGTCGACACCTGCCCCCTGGAGGGCATCGACCCCGCCAAGTATGACTAGATCCTCTGGCTGAAGGGCACGCGTCACGAGACCGTCGTCGCCTGCGCCGCCGGCTACCGTTCCGCCGAGGACAAGTACGCCGGCATGGCCAAGGTCCGCCGCGCGCTCGACCAGGTCGTCGTCCGGGTCTGAGTCAGCTGCGGTCCGCCCAGCGGGCGAAGTCGCCGTCGTCCGTCAGCACCGGAGGGTCCCCGTATTCGCCCGACAGCAGCGAGCGGTAGGTCTCGTCGGCGAAGCGCCGGCAGTGCAGCAGCACGCGCGCGGAGTGGCCGGGCGCGCGGACGAGGCGTCCGAGCGCCTGGTTCACCTTGCGCATGCCGGGCCTGACGTAGGCCAGCGAGAACGCGTCCTCCGCGCCGTCCGCCGCGAACATCCTGCGCCGCGCCTCCTGCAGCGCGTTGACCTCGGGGAGCGCGGGCCCGACCACGACCGCGGAGCGGATCCGTCCGCCGAGGATGTCGACGCCCTCGCCGAGCGAGCCGCCCAGGATCAGGCAGAGCACCGTGAACCGGTTGAGCGAGTCCTCCACGAAGCGGGCCGTCCCGTCCGGTCCGAGCCCGCGCGGCTGGAGCGCGACGTCGGCGTCGGGGTGCAGCTTCCGCAGTTCGGCCACCACGGCCTCCGCATACCGGTAGGAGGGGAAGAAGGCGGCCACTGCGCCGTCCTCGGACAGGCGCCGCAGGCTGGCGGCGGTGAGCGCGACGGTCGATTCGCGGGCCTTGAGCCGCGTGTCGGCGCGCTCGACGGGCGAACGTCTGCGCGCGTTCGGACACGCGATGCTCATGACGGCCACGCCGGGCCCGAGGGGCGCGCTCGCCGCCGCCAGCCTGCGGCGCCTGTCCGAGGACGGCGCAGTGGCCGCCTTCTTCCCCTCCTACCGGTATGCGGAGGCCGTGGTGGCCGAACTGCGGAAGCTGCACCCCGACGC
>JBJTIX010000116.1:0-2146 GCA_046095205.1 Opitutia bacterium | reverse complement strand
GTTGATCCGGTTGGCGACCCCCGGAGCCGCCACGGCGCCGAACTGGGTGCCGAAGGTGTCGATGGTGGCCGAGCCGCTGGGGAGATAGTAAGCGTTGTCGATGATGGCGGCGCCATTGTAACCATTGGCGGCAGTCGGAGCCGCGGTGGTGTAGAACATCCGGTTCGAGCCGATGGCCTGGAACTTGCCCGCCGTGTCGGGTCCGGAATACAGAAGCCGGAAACCGCCGCCACCGCCTGCGTTGGTCGCCTTGTAGACGATGGAGTGGAAGCCTGCGGAAAGCGTGGTGCTGACGGTCGAGGCACGGTCGAGCAGGCCGCTGCCGAAGGTGTCGCTGGAGACCGCCACGCCGTCGATGAACAGCGTCATGCCGTCGTCCGAAGCCGAGCGGAAAGAGTAAGTGCCGCCCTGCCCTTCAGGCACGTTCAGGAAACCGGAGAAGACCGCGGCGCCATTGGTGAACGAACCGGTCGTCGCCGAAGGCCGGTTGGCGAGGCCACCGTCGCTGAGGAGGTTCGTGACGAAATTGGAGCCCGAGAAGCCGATGCCGGCGACCTGCGTGCTGACCACCGCCGTCGGGGCGGTCGCCAGAGAGGCGAACGCGCCATTCAGGCCGCCGGAGGTGTAGCCGAAGGCGGTCATGTTCGCACCGGTGAGGACGGCATTCTGAACACCGAGCGGATAGGCACCGTTGAGAGTGATGGGCGTCCCCCCGTTCAAGGCGGTGGTCGTGCCAATGGGGACCAAGTCAGGGAAGACGAGTTCACCCTGGCCGACGTTGATTGGCTGGGAACCGGGAGTAAATCCGAAGACGACGACCCTGGCTCCGGCATTGACGTTGATCTGGGGTATGCCTGCAGCGGTCGTGACATTGAGAAGGCGCAGGTTGTAGCCGTTCTGGCTGCTGACGTTGAGGATCTGGCCGCCGTTGAGGGTCAGATTGGATACCTCAATGGTATTACCCGTGTTGCTGCCGTTGTTGCCGACGTGGAGGTTGGCGGCGGCGAGCGAGCCACTGACCACGATGTTGTTCGCGTAGCTGATCAGGCCATTGCTTGCGGTGCCGCTGTTGAGCAGAGAGAGCATACCGCCATTGTTGATGGTGGCGCTGGTGCCGGCGAAGACCGGCGAGGTCGAACCGGCGTTGAGTCCGGCGAGGGCCAGGGTGCCGGCATTGACGGTGACGCCGCCGGTGAAGGTACTGTTGTTGCCGAGAATCAGCGTGCCTAGGCCCTCCTTGGTGATGCCATAGGCACCTCCGGCGTCATCCAGGGCCATGTTGAGGGTCAGGATCGCCTGGGGCGCGTCGACCGTGACCGTGGTGTTACCGAGCAGCGTGGTGGTGGTGTTGTTGCCCTGCAGGGTCAGGTTGTTCGTTCCGCGCAGGGTAAGCTGGGTGCCGGCGAGGGTCACTGCGTTGCTCAGGGTATTGGCGCCCGTGGAGGTCAGGTAGGTGCCCGCCGCGCCGATGGTCAGCGCGCCGGTGCCGATCGGGCCGTTGGCGAAGGCGGTGACAATGCCGGTCGCTCCGTCACGCGTCGTGACGTTGGTGCTGCCGCCGACGGCCAGGCCGCCTGCCTGCACATCCACGCCGCCGCCGAAGAGGCTGGCACCGGAGAGCTGGAGCAGGCCGGTGCCGGTCTTGATGAGGCCCGTGGTGGCCAGATTGCTGCTGCTGCTGATCGGGGAGCTGATGGCCAGCGTCGGGGTGACATTGGCGATCGTGCTGTTGCCATTCACGGTGACCGCCGAGGCATTGATGGTGCGGGTGGTGCCGTTGAGGTCCACCGCGAAGCCGCCGGTTCCCGCGCCCTGGATCAGAGAGACCTGCCCGACGTTGCTGGAGCTGGCGGTGATGTTGCCGGTCAAGGTCAGGATGCCCGTGCCGGTGTTCACGTTGGCCTGCGTCGAGCTGCCGTCGTTGACGAAGTTCAAGCCGGCGAGGGTCTGGCTGAAGTTATTGAGGTTGAGCACGCCCGCGCCGCGGATTTCAGGGATGACGCTGTTGTGGATCTGGCTGGCCGCGTCGAGGCGGACGGTGGCGCCGTTGATTAGCAGGTCACCGGCCGGGATGGCCACGGTGCCGCCGCCATTCGCGCCGGCCACGTTCAGGGCCAGGGTGCCGGTGTGGGTCACGCCGCCGTTG
>JBJTIX010000115.1:0-2492 GCA_046095205.1 Opitutia bacterium | reverse complement strand
GGCGCCCCGCCCCGGCTCGGCGTGCAGGGCCTAGGCGCGGACGCGCAGGTCGGCATTCTTCTTCTCGAGCTCGGCGATCCGGGCGCGCAACGCCGCGACGTCGCCCCCGCGGTCCTCGGCCCGGCGAAGGTCGATGCGCGCGGACTCCATGTCCGCGTTGACCGACCCGATGCCGTCGCGGACGAGCGCGGCGTGGCGGCGCCGGACGGACTCGGCCCGGGCGACCTCCTCGAGCAGCGCCGGGAAGAATGCGGCGTCGGAGGCCCCGACACGAGAGCCGTCGACCCGCACGAGGGCGACGGGACGCACGAAGGCCGGCCCGTTCTCCATGCGCTCCAGTCCGACCAGACCGGCGGGGAAGGTCTCCGCGGCCACCTCGGACTCGTCGACCCACACGAAGGACTGCCCGTTGAGCTCGCGCAGGCCGACCTGGTACTGACGTTCGTAGCGCGGCGCGCCCGCGGGCGAGGAGGGCTTCACGCGGCGCTGGGCCAGCTGGCCGATGAGCACGCGTCCGTCCTTGAGCCGCGCCTCCGGCACCGGCGGGGCCCAGAAGACCTTCACGCCGTTCCAGAGGACGAGCCCGAGCAGGCCGCCAATCATGACCAGGCCGACCACGAGGCCGAGGCCGGTGAACCAGACCCAGGGTTCGCCCCGCGGGGAGGCGCTGTCGGAGACTTCGGGAAGCGTGGCCACGGATCAGACGACCTTGTAACGCTCGCGGAGGCGCTGACGCAGCACTTCGGCGAGGGTGTTGAGGATGAAGGTGAGCAGGAACAGGCAGCAGGCCCCCAGGAACAGCGCGCGGAAATGCGTGTGGCCGGCGGGCGCCTCCGGCAGCTCGACCGCGATGTTGGCGGACAGGGTGCGCATGCCGTTGAAGGGGTTGGCCTCCATCACCGCGGTGTTCCCCGTGGCCATCACGACGATCATGGTCTCGCCGACGGCGCGGCCGAACCCGATCATCACCGCCGAGACGATGCCCGAGACGGCGGTGGGCACGACCACCCGCCAGACGGTCTGCCAGCGGCTGGCGCCGAGGGCGAGCGAACCGGAGGTGAGCGCGGCCGGGACGTTGGAGAGGGCGTCCTCGGCGATGGTGAAGACGACCGGGATGACGGCGAAGCCCATCACGAAGCCGACGACGAGCGAGTTGCGGGCGGCGTAGGCCAGGCCGGTCGCGGAACGCCACCACTCGCGGAAATCGGAGACCACGGCCCCCGACGGGTCGGTCACGGTGAAGAAGGAGGACTCGACCCAGGGCCCGAGGCTCCAGGCCGCGCAGACGCAGACGAACACGGCCGGCACGAGCCAGAGGAACTCGAGGCCCGGACGCGCGCGACGCCGGACGGGCTGCGGCAGGCGCGACCAGATCCAGCCCGAGGCGAAGCCGGCCGGAGCGAGCGCCGCGAGCGCGCAGAGTAGCGGCACGAGGTTGGCGTCGACGACGGGGGCAAGCCAGAGGCCGGCCAGGAAACCAAGCACGACGGAGGGCAGCGAGGCCATCACCTCCATGAGGGGCTTCACGATCTGGCGCAGGTCGGGCCGCAGGAACTGCGAGACGTAGATTGCGGCCAGCAGGGCGATGGGGAGCGCGAACAGGAGGGCGTAGAAGGTCCCCTTGACGGTGCCGTAGATGAGCGGGACGAGGGAGTACTTGGCCTCGAACTCGTCGCTGCCGGAGCTGGACTGCCAGACGAAGGCGGGCCCCTCGGCCCCCTCGTACCAGATGCGTCCGAAGAAGGCCGACCAGGAGGAGTCGGGGTGATGGTCCTCGATGCGCCAACGAAAAAGCCGTCCATCCGCGGCCAGGGCCGACATCCGGTCGTAATTGCGGGAGAAGATGACCTGGCGCAGCGGACCGGAGGGCGCCGCGCCCTCCCAGCGCAGGGAACCGGTGGTAAGGTTGCGCAGCTGCAGGCGTCCGCCCGCGGCGACGAGGAAGCACTTGTTGCCGGCCGCGGCCCACCCGCCTTCGCCACGGCCGGGCAGGCGCACGGGCTCGCGCACCTCGCCCCAGCGCCGCAGGCTGCGTCCGTCCGCCTGGCGAACGGGATGGAGCGCCCAAACGCGCTGCTCGCCGTCCCCGCCGAGGAACACCGCGGAGACGTCGCCGAACACCAGGGCGGCGGCGTCCAGGGCGCGGGCGACCCCGGGGAACGGACGGAAGGACTGGATGAAGTCCAGACGGTCGCCGTCGCCGGCGTAGGCGCGCACCTCGCCGTCGCGCCCGACGACGAGCACGGAGTCGGCGGTGGAGGGGACGATCACCTGACCGACCTCGCCCACATCGGCGGCGAACGTGAAGGGCTCGCCGGCGATGACCGTGGCCCTCCCGCCGAGGCCGCGGCGCTCGGTCAGGCGGAGGGCGCGCAGCGTGCCGCCGGCGGCGCCCGACTGACGAACCACCAGGAGGCGCGTGCCGGACGCCCGGGCCAGCCAGACTTCGCCGACCGCCCTGCCCTTCTCGCCCACCTGTCGGGGCGGATCGG
>JBJTIX010000114.1:0-3138 GCA_046095205.1 Opitutia bacterium | reverse complement strand
TGGCAGACGATCGGATCGAGGGACTCGCTGACCACGCCCGACGACCTTGCGGTGTTCTATCCCGGCCCGGACGGCCCCCTGCCCAGCCTGCGGCTCAAGGCCTTCCGCGCCGGCCAGCAGCTGACGGAATACCTCACGGCTTACGCCACGACCTCCGCACAGGACCGCGACGCCGGCGGAGCCGCCGTACTCGACCTACCGGGCATGCGGGCCGGCACGGTCCGGACCTACGCCGACGATGCCGGCAGCTCGGCCTTCGGCGACGGGGCCGCCCGTTCAATCGCCGAACTTCGCCTCCGCCTCGGGGCCTGGCTTGACGTCAACCATCTGCCCCCGAGCCGCGAACGCTGGAACGACCCCCGGCCCCGGAGGATCGACCCCGCGAAGATCGAGCCACGGACCGCGCTGCCCCCTCCGACCTTCAACTGACGCCATGCGCACGCTGATCACACACCTCCTGATGGCCGCCGGGCTGGCCGCCGCGCCTGCGCGTCCGAACGTGGTCATCATCCTCATCGACGACTTCGGCTACGAATGCGTCACCGCCAACGGCGGCGAGAGCTACCCCACGCCGGTGAGGGACGGGCTCGCCGCCCGGGGCGTCCGGCTCGAGCAGATGCACGCGCAGCCGCTCTGCACGCCGACGCGCGTCGCGCTCATGACCGGACAGGGCAACAAGCGCAATTACACCCGCTTCGGACACCTCGACCCGAAGGAACGCACGTTCGGCAACTACTTCAAGGACGCCGGATACGCGACCTGCGTGGTCGGGAAATGGCAGCTCGGCAACGGCTTCGAGGGCCCGGGGCTCTTCGGCTTTCAGGAACACTGCCTCTGGCAGCTCGTGCGTCGGCCCGGCCGGTACCGTAACCCCGGCCTGGAGATCAACGGCAAGGAGGTCGACTACAAGAAGGACGAATACGGCCCGGACCTAGTCAACGACTACGCGCTGGACTTCATCACCCGCAAGAAGGAGCAGCCCTTCTTCCTCTACTATCCGATGATGCTGACGCACTCGCCGTATGACGCGACGCCGGACAGCCCGGACTACCTGACGGCGAAGTCGGTCGACGGCACCAAGGAGCTCCGGCACTTCCCCGACATGGTCGCCTACGCCGACAAGATGATCGGCAAGGTCGTCGCCAGGCTCGAGGAGCTGAAGCTGCGCGAAAACACCCTCATCTTCATCCTGGGCGACAACGGCACGGGCTCAGGCACGCGCTCGCGCTTCCAGGGCCGTGAGGTGGTGGGCGGCAAGGGGAGCAGCCGCATCTGGGGAACGCACGTGCCCGGCATCGCCAGCTGGCCGGGACGCATCGCCACGGGCAAGGTCCTCGGCGACATGATCGAGGCCGCCGACGTGCTGCCCACGGTCTGCGAGGCGGCCGGCGTACCGCTTCCGTCAGGCCTGAGCACCGACGGACGCAGCTTCCTCCCCCAGCTCCGCGGCGAGAAGGGCAATCCGAAGGAGGCGCTCTACGTCTGGTACAACCCCTCCGGCGGCGCACGCGCGCTGCACGAGTTCGCGCATGACCAGAGGCACAAGCTCTACGCCGACGGAAGGTTCTTCGACGTGGTCGCCGACGATCTGGAGAAGACGCCCCTCCAGGAGGCCGGCCTCTCCGCCGAGGCGAAGGCCGCAAAGGCCAGGCTCCAATCGGTCCTCGACGCCAACCGCGGCCCGCGCGACGAATACCACGCGAAGCAGACGGAGGCCTTCGGCGGCGAGAAAGCCGGAAAGTCGGAACCCAAGAAGAAGCAGACGGGCGGCGACTCCGGTTCGGCACGCTTCAAGGAACGCGACGCCGACGGCGACGGGCGCATCACCTATCAGGAGTTCCAATCCTCGATGTCCGACAAGAAGGTCGCGCAGGAGCGCTTCAAGTCCCGGGACCTCAATCAGGACGGGGCGCTGACGCTGGAGGAATTCCTAAAAACGCTGCCAGGGGCCATATGACTCCATGACGCGCACCCATCGGGGCCCTCTCGCTGCTCGTCGGAATCACCTCCGGCCTGCAGGCAGTCGGCTTCGATCAGGTGCGCCCGGTGCTCGAGAAGCACTGCCTGGAATGCCACGGCGAGAAGTAGCAGAAGAGCGGCTACCGCCTGGATGTCGCGGAGACCGCCCTGAAGGGCGGCGAGCTGCACGCGCCCAACATCATTCCCGGCCGGCCGGACGAGAGTCCGCTCCTGAAGTTCGTCTCGAGCGAAGACCCGGATGAGCGCATGCCGCCCAAGGGGCCGCGTCTCACGGCGGAGGAGAAGGCCCTGCTCCGCGGCTGGATCGCGGACGGGGCGAAGTTCCCGGAAACAGCCATGGGACGGAAGGAGACCTGGTGGTCGCTGGCCCCGGTCGTGCGCCCCGCCCTGCCCGCGGTCGGCGCCTCGGGCTCCGACCACGCCGTCGACCGATTCATCGACGCCAAGCTGGCGGAGAACGGCATGCGGCCCTCGGGCGACGCCGACGCCCGCACGGTGATGCGCCGCCTGCATTTCGACGTGACCGGGCTGCCGCCTTCACCCGAGGACGCGCGCGCCTTCGAGGCCGAGGCCGCCGCCAAGGGCCTGCCCGCAGCGGTGGCGTCACTGGCGGACCGTCTGCTGGCCTCGCCGCAATACGGGGAGCGCGGGGCCCGGCACTGGCTCGACGTCGCCCGCTACGGCGAGACGCACGGCTACGACAAGGACAAGCCCCGGCCGAACGCCTGGCACTACCGCGACTACGTCATCCGCTCACTGAACGCCGACAAGCCGTGGTCACGCTTCGTGGCCGAGCAGCTGGCGGGCGACACCCTGTTCCCGGACACGCTCGACGGCATCACGGGCCAGGGCTTCCTGGCGGCCGGCCCATGGGATTTCATCGGCCACGCGGAACTCCCGGAGACGAAGACCGACGGCAAGATTGCCCGCGTGCTGGACCGCGACGACATGGTCTCCAACGCCATCAACGCCTTCTGCGGGGTCACGGTGCAGTGCGCGCGCTGCCACGACCACAAGTTCGACCCGGTGAAGCAGGCCGACTACTACCGCCTGCAGGCGGTCTTCGCGGCCGTCGACAAGGCAGACCGAACGTTCGATCTGGAATCTGAGGCGGCAAAGAAGCGCCGCGAGCTCACAGGGCGACGCGAGGCGCTCGAC
>JBJTIX010000113.1:0-10657 GCA_046095205.1 Opitutia bacterium | reverse complement strand
GTGGCCGGACTTCTTCAGGACGGCCTCGAGGACGGGCAGGGCGGCGGCCATGACTTCGGGGCCGATGTAATCGCCGGGCAGGACAGCAATCTTCAGGTGCATAAGGGAGGACGGGCAGTAAAGACGGACGGCGGCGTCGAGGGCAAGGAGAAGCGAGGGGGCGGAACGCCGAAAATCGGACTTCCGGGTGGTTGCCAACGCGTCCGACCGGGCCCTACTCTGGCCGGACTTCCCCCGCGTATGTCCTCCCAACCTCTCGTCATCGGTAAATTCTCCCTCGGCATGGGCGACCGCTTCGCCCACGAAGCCGAAGCCCAGCTCGCCGCCTGTCTCGCGGCCCGGAAGTTCGGCGTCGAGATCGTCCCGGTCTGGAACAAGTCCAACCGCGAGCACAACATCATCGGCTCCGAGCCGACCAGCACCCGCGCCGCGGCCGACGCCGCCGTGAAGTCCCTGGGCTGGACCGCCCCGTACTTCCTCGACGCCGACCACATCGGTCTGAAGACCGTCGATCGCTTCGTCGGCGTCTCCGACTTCTTCACCATCGACGTGGCCGACTTCATCGCCCAGCCCGCCGACCCCGCCGCGGTCAAGGCCTTCGTCGACCGCCACCCCGAGCTCGTCGGCACGATCACCCTCGCCGGCATCGACCGTCCGTTCACGACCACCCGCGCCGACGTCGAGCGCACGGCCGCGAAGTTCCTCCTCGCGGTCCAGGAGGCCGGCAAGGTCTACCGCCACATCGCCGGCGTGAAGGGGGCCGGTCGCTTCGTCCCCGAGATCTCGATGGACGAGACCGACAGCCCGCAGACCCCGCCCGAGCTGCTCGTCATCCTGGCCGCCATCGCCGACGAGGGCGTGCCGATCCAGACCATCGCCCCCAAGTTCACCGGCCGCTTCAACAAGGGCGTCGACTACGTCGGCGACCTCGCCCAGTTCGAGCGCGAGTTCAACGACGACCTCTGCGTCATCGCCCACGCCGTGCGGAAGTACGGCCTGCCGGCGAACCTGAAGCTCTCCGTGCACAGCGGCAGCGACAAGTTCTCGATCTACCCGGCCATCCGCCGCGCCCTCGCCAAGCATGGCGCCGGGGTGCACGTGAAGACCGCGGGCACGACGTGGCTCGAGGAGGTCATCGGCCTCGCCGAGGCCGGCGGCGACGGCCTCGCCTTCGCCAAGGAGATCTACGCCGAAGCCCTGTCCCACATGGACGAGCTCTGCCAGCCCTACGCCACGGTCATCGACATCGACCGTGCGAAGCTGCCCGCCGCCGCCGCGGTGAACGCCTGGAGCTCCGCCCAGTTCGTCGGCGCGCTGCGTCACGACCAGAAGAACCCGCTCTACAACGCCCACCTCCGCCAGCTCATCCACGTCGGCTTCAAGGTGGCCGCCAAGATGGGGCCGCGCTACCTCGGCCAGCTCAGGGCCTGCCGTGAGTCCTGCGCGCGCAACGTGACGCTCAACCTGCTCGAGCGGCACATCCGCCCGCTCTTCCTGTGAGCGCCGCACGCGTGCCCGGCCGGGCCCCGGCGCTCGCGGTGTCGCTGCTCGGCGCCCTGCTCGCGCTGGCGCTCGCGGTCCGCGGGCTCGGTTCCGGTTCGGACTGGTCGGTTTCGCATCCCGCCGACCTGTTCAAGTTCCTCTTCCTGCTCGCGCCGGCCGCGCCCTTCCTGGTGCTCGGCGGGGTCGCGACCGCGGTGAAGGACCGCTTCCTCCTCGCGGGGCTGCTGGTCATCGGCTGCCTGCTGGTCCTCAGCTGCGCGCTCTACGTCCAGGCCCAGGCGGCCCAGCGTGAGAGGCCCGACGCGCTGCACGCGGTGGTCTACCTGATGCTGCCCTTCCTGCAGGCGTCCGCGGCCGCGGTCGCCTTCGGCGGACTGCTGGGCTGGCGCGCGTGGCGCGGCCGCGCCGCCTGACCTCAGGAGATGCCGGCCGCCTTCTTTAAGGATTCGACCGCGGGGTCGGCCGCCTGACGCGCCTCCACGTAGGCGTTGAGCGCGGCGTCGTAGGCTTCGGTCGCCTCCTTGTCCTCGGACTCCCGGCGGTTGCAGATGCGGTCGGCGTCCTCGAAGTCGCCCTGCGCCTTGTCGAGGATGCGCTTCTTGGCCGTCTTCTGGCTGCGCGGCGCCTTGTCATAGGCGGCCTGCGCCTTGTCGAGGTCGGCCTTCGCGCGTTCCTGGGCCTTGCGCACCAGGACCGCGGCGTCGTTCGCGCGCACCGCCTTCTCGCGCGCGATGCGCGCGGCGGAATGGAGCTTCACCAGGTTGGGCAGCTTGGCGTCGTCGATCGCCTTGTGCAGCTCGGCGGTGACGCTCGGCTTCACGCGCATCTGGCTGCGTTCGTAGAAGGCCATGGCGTAGTCCGCGCCGGGCGTGCCCTCCACCGTCATGCGCGGCGGGGGCGGCGGGAGGTCCTTGATCTGTTCGGCATGAACGACGGGTGCGGCAGCCAGGGCCGAGCATAGGAGCAGGACGGTTCTCATGGGGTGTTTCCGCCGGGGTGAGACGGGACAATCTTTCTAGAATAACACCCGGTTCCGTAAAGACCGGATTTACCCCGGCTCAGCGGGCGACGCGGTCGCGGGCCCAGGCCTCGGCGAAGTAGGTCAGGATGAGGTCAGCCCCGGCCCGGCGGATGCCGAGCAGGGACTCGTCGCGCGCGGCGCGGAGGTCCAGCCAGCCCTTTTCGGCCGCGGCGTGCAGGGCCGCGTATTCGCCCGAGACCTGGTAAGCGGCCACCGGCAGGCGGGTCGAGACGCGCAGGTCGCGGATGATGTCGAGGTAGGGGCCGGCCGGCTTGACCATCAGGATGTCCGCGCCTTCGGCCGCATCGAGCGCCGTCTCACGGGCGGCCTCGAGTCGGTTGGCGGGGTTCATCTGGTAGCCGGCCTTGGAGATGGGGGTCTCGCCGGGCTTGCGCGAGCTGCCGACGGCGTCGCGGAAGGGGCCGTAGAAGGCCGAGGCGTATTTGGCGGAGTAGGCGAGGATGCCGGTGCCGTGGCGGCCGGAGGCGTCGAGCCCCCTGCGGATCGCCCTCACGCGCCCGTCCATCATGTCGGAGGGGGCGACGAAGTCGGCGCCGGCCTGGGCGGTCAGCAGCGACATCTTCACGTGCGCCTCGACCGTCCGGTCGTTGTCGACGTCGGTGCCGGCGGCGTTCAGCACGCCGTCATGACCGTGGGTCGTGTAGGGGTCCAGGGCGATGTCCGCGAACACCACCGTTCCGGGCGACTTGGTCTTCACCTCGCGCACCGCGCGCAGGGCGAGGTTGGAGGGATTGAGGGCCTCGGCGCCCTCGGCGGTCTTGCGCGAAGGGTCGACCTTGGGGAAGAGGGCCACGCCATGGATGCCCAGCAGGAGGAGTTCGGCGCACTTCGCGCCGAGGGAGGCGAGGGGGATGCGGCTGACGCCGGGCAGGGAGGCCACCGGCTCCGGTGCGTCCCCCTCGGTGACGAAGACGGGCTGGATCAGGTGCCGGGGCTCGAGGGTCGTCTCGGTCAGCATGGCCCTGATGCCCGCGCTGGCGCGCAGTCTCCGGGGGCGTTCGGGCTGGTCGAGGTGTTCCGACATCGGAGGGTCTGGATAGCCGCCGAATCGGGCCAGAGCAACGGCGAAGCCCGACCCCGCCAGCCCGGGACGGGGGTGGGACAGTTTGTCAGGATGCCCTCCGTGGCACAGCGACAGAGGGTGGGGCGGGTCCGAAAAAGCCAATAAAAACGCCCCCCGGGCTTGGCACATACCCTGCCTCTGATGGGGCAGCAGAACCATCCTCCAACCCTTTATATCATGAGCAAAATCATCGGCATCGACCTCGGCACCACCAACTCCTGCATGGCCGTCCTGGAAGCGGGCGAGTCCGTCGTCATCCCCAACTCCGAAGGCGCGCGCACCACGCCCTCCGTCGTCGCCTTCACCAAGAACGGCGACGTCCTCGTCGGCCAGGCGGCCAAGCGACAGGCGGTCACCAATCCCCGCAACACGGTCTTCTCGGCCAAGCGCCTCATCGGCCGCAAGTTCGCCGAGGTCAAGGGCGTGGCCGCCAAGCTCCCCTACAAGGTCGTCGAAGGCAAGAACGGCGACGCCGCCATCGAGTGCGAGGTGGACGGCAGCCCCCGCGTGTTCTCCCCCGAGGAGATCTCCGCCAAGGTGCTCGCCAAGCTGAAGGCCGACGCCGAGGCCTACCTCGGCGAGAAGGTTACGCAGGCGGTCATCACCGTCCCCGCCTACTTCAACGACTCGCAGCGCCAGGCCACTAAGGACGCCGGCACCATCGCCGGCCTCGAGGTGCTCCGCATCGTCAACGAGCCCACCGCGGCCTCGCTCGCCTACGGCCTCGACAAGAAGAGCGACGAGAAGATCGCGGTCTACGACCTCGGCGGCGGCACGTTCGACGTCTCCATCCTCGACATCGGCGGCGGCGTCTTCGAGGTCCGCGCCACGAACGGCGACACCGAGCTCGGCGGCGACAACTGGGACGAGCGCATCATCCAGTGGCTCATCGACGGCTTCAAGGCCGAGTCCGGCATCGACCTCTCCAAGGACCCGATGGCCCGCCAGCGCCTCAAGGAGGAGGCCGAGAAGGCCAAGATCGCCCTGTCGTCCTCCAACTCGGTCGACATCAACCTCCCGTTCATCACGGCCGACGCGTCCGGCCCCAAGCACCTCAACGTCACGCTCACCCGCGCCCAGCTGGAGAAGGTCTGCGACGACCTCTCCGAGCGCACCCGCAAGCCCTTCGAGTCCTGCCTCAGGGACGCCGGACTGACCATGAGCCAGGTCGACGAGCTCGTCCTCGTCGGCGGCATGACCCGCATGCCCAAGATCGTCGAGATCGCCCGCGGCCTCGCCGGCAAGGACCCCCACAAGGGCGTCAACCCCGACGAGGTGGTCGCCATCGGCGCGGCCATCCAGGGCGGCGTCCTCAAGGGCGACGTCAAGGACGTGCTCCTGCTCGACGTCACCCCGCTCACGCTCTCCATCGAGACCATGGGCGGCGTCGCCACGGCGATGATCGAGCGCAACACCACCATCCCGACCAAGAAGAGCCAGGTCTTCTCCACCGCCGCGGACAACCAGCCGGCGGTCGACATCGTCATCGCCCAGGGCGAACGCCCGATGATGAAGGACAACAAGCTCCTCGGGACGTTCAAGCTGGACGGCATCATGCCCGCCCCGCGCGGCACGCCGCAGATCGAAGTCACCTTCGACATCGACGCGAACGGCATCCTCCACGTCTCGGCCAAGGACAAGGGCACGGGCAAGGAGCAGAAGATCTCCATCACGGGCTCGTCCGGACTCTCCAAGGAGGAGGTCGAGAAGCTCCGCAAGGAGGCCGAGCTCCACGCCGAGGAGGACAAGAAGGCCCGCGAGCTCGTCGAGGCCCGCAACCAGCTCGACGCGACGGTCTTCCAGGCCGAGAAGCAGCTCAAGGACAACGGCGACAAGTTCCCCGGGGACTCCAAGGCCCGCACGGAGGAGTCGCTCAAGTCCGCGCAGGAGCTGCTCAAGAAGACCGAAGGCGTCTCCGCCGAGGACTACGCGAAGGCCGCCGAGGCCCTGCTCAAGCCGCTCTCCGAGGCCGCCCAGGCGATCTACGCCGCGGCCGCCAAGGAAGGCGGAGCCCAGGCCGAACCCGGTCCCGCCGCCGAAGGCAAGAAGAAGTCCAAGGACGGCAAGGTCGTCGACGGCGACTTCGAGGTCGTCGACGAGGACAAGAAGTAAGCGCGGCGCAGTCGCGCAGGGCTTGGGCCGGAAGCAGCGACAGGCCGATCAGCAGAGGGCCGGAGTCGCTCGACTCCGGCCCTCTGGTCAGGCCTTGCCCGTGGCGACGTCGGTGATGTCGTCCGCCGCGGCGCTGTCCTCGCTGATCACCGTGAAGTCCGTGCCCGAGACGAGGTCGGTGGTCATGCCTTCGGTGAGCCGCACGGCGATGCGCAGGCCGGGCATGCGCTTCGCCAGGCCGTGCAGCAGCGGGCCGGGCTCGGCGATGGCGCAGCACACCAGCAGCGAGCCCGCCTGGGCGAGGCCCGCCTCGTTTAGCACCTCCAGCGAGCCGCCGTCGCCGCAGAGGGCGCGCACGCCGGCCTTCTGGAGTTCGCGCACCGGCACGATGTCGCTGTCGACCACCGTCACCGGGACGCCCTTCGCCTTCAGGTCCTCGTGCACGCGCCGGCCCACGTCGCCGTAGCCGATGATGATGGCGTGGCCGGGGGCCGGCGCCTGCGCGGCGGACGGACGCGAGGCTGCGCGGCGCACGCGCTGCCGCAGGCGTCGGTAGACGGACGGCGTGAGGGCGATGGAGGCCATCGCGGCCGCGGTGAGCCCGTTCCAGACGGAGTCGCCGATCAGGCCGAGCCCGCGGGCCGAGGCCCCGAGGACGAAGGTGAACTCGCCGATCTGCCCGAGCGCGGCGCCGACCTGCAGCCCGGTGCCGCGCGGCTCGCCGGCCATCCGGGCGAGCAGGGCCGCGATTGCGGGCTTGCCGGCCGCGTCGACCGCGAAGGTCGCGGCGGCCGGCCGGGGGGCCGCCCGCAGCTGGACGGGGTTGAAGAGCAGTCCGACGGACACGAAGAACAGCACCGAGAAGGCGTCCCGCATCGGCAGCGCCTCCGCCGCGGCGCGGGCGGAGAAGTTGGAGCGCGCGACCACGAGGCCCGCCAGGAATGCGCCGAGCGCCATCGACACGCCGAAAAACTTGGCGGACAGCAGCGCCATGCCCGGGGCCAGCGCCAGGGTGGCCAGCATGAAGAGCTCGCGCGAGCGGGTCTCGTTCACGCGGTTGAGGATCCACGGGATGACGCGGCCGCCGAGCAGCACGGCCAGCGCCGTGCACAGCGCGACCTTGAACGCCGCGACCAGCAGGGGCAGGCCGAGCGCCCCGAGGTCCTTGGTGCCGTGCTCGGCCAGGACGGGCAGGGCGACGATGAGCAGCACCGTGAACAGGTCCTCGGCCACGACCCAGCCGACGGCGATGTGGCCGGCGCGGGTGGAGAGGTCGCGGTTGTCCGAGAGCACGCGCATGAGCACCACGGTGCTCGCGACGGAGGCCGCGAGGCCGGCCACGATCGCCTGCCCCTGGTCCACGCCCGCGGCGTCCAGCGCCACCGCGGTGAGCAGGGTGGTGCAGAAGCTGGTCAGGAGCGCGCCGGGGACGGCGACCTTCCACACCGCGGCCAGCTCCTGCAGGTGGAACTTCAGGCCGACGCCGAACATCAGCAGGATGATGCCCATCTCGGCGAACTGCTCGGCCACGCGCGCGTCCGCCTCGAAGCCCGGCGTGTGCGGGCCCACGGCGACGCCGGCGCGGAGGGAGCCGACGATGGGGGAGAGTCCGACGCGGGGGGCGAGGGAGCCCAGCAGCAGGGCGGCGGCCATGCCGCCCGCGAAGGTCAGGACGATCTCGTTGCCCATCACTGCTCGCTAGCCCGTTTTCCACAGCCGTCAACCGCCGGGCTCCGCCGTCAACGCTTGCCCCGGGGCGGCAGTCCGATACCTGTGTCCGCGTGAACACTTCGGAGCAGCTCTTCCAGCGCGCCCTCGCGATGATCCCGGGCGGGGTCAATTCGCCCGTGCGCGCCTTCCGTTCGGTCGGGGGCACGCCGTTCTTCACGAAATCCGCCGACGGCGCCCGGCTGACCACGGCCGACGGCCGGGAGCTCGTCGACTTCGTCCTGACCTGGGGGCCGGCCATCCACGGCCATAACGACCCGGACATCCGCGCGGCGGTGCGCGAGGCCCTCGACCGGGGCACGAGCTTCGGCACCCCGAACCCGCTCGAGGTCGAGATGGCCGAGCTCATCCTGTCCTGCGTCCCGGCGGTGAAGAAGGTCCGCATGACGAACAGCGGCACCGAGGCCACGATGTCCGCCATCCGCCTCGCGCGCGGTTTCACGGGCCGCCCGAAGATCGTCAAGTTCTCGGGCTGCTACCACGGCCACGTCGACTCGCTGCTGGTGAAGGCCGGCTCCGGCGCGCTCACGCAGGGCAATCCCGATTCCGCCGGCGTCACGCCGGGCACCGCGGCCGACACGCTGGTCGCGGAATACAACAACCTGCCGGCGCTGCAGGCGCTGTTCGAGGCCAACGCGGGCCAGGTCGCCGGCCTCATCGTCGAGCCCTATCCCGCCAACGTGGGGCTGATCCTGCCCGACGCCGGCTTCCTCGCCGGCCTCCGCGCGCTCTGCACGAAGCACGGCGCGGTGCTCATCTTCGACGAGGTGATGACGGGCTTCCGTCTTTCGCTCGCGGGCACGCAGGGGCTGCACGACGTGGTCCCCGACCTGGTCTGCATGGGCAAGATCATCGGCGGCGGGCTCCCGGTCGGCGCGTTCGGCGGCAAGGCCGAGATCATGGACAGGCTCGCGCCGCTCGGCCCGGTGTACCAGGCCGGCACGCTCTCGGGCAACCCGCTCGCCATGGCCGCCGGCCTCGCCGCGGTCCGCAAGCTCAGGTCGCAGAACCCCTACGCCCGGCTCGACGCGCTCGGCCGTCGCGTGCGCGACGCGCTCCTCGGCGCCGCCAAGGCCAAGGGCGTCCCGCTGCAGGTGCCCCAGGTGGGCTCGATGTTCTCGCTCTTCTTCAACGCGCAGACGGTGCGCAACTACGACCAGGCGGTCGCTTCCAACGGCGACCTCTACCGCAAGGTCTTCCGCACGGCGCTCGACAAGGGCGTCTACCTCGCGCCCTCGCCCTACGAGACCGCGTTCCTGTCGACCGCCCACGAGGGGCGTGACATCGACACGGCCTGCGAAGTCCTCGACGCCGCCGTGCGCGCCCTCTGACCATGCCGAAGCTCGCATTCATCGGTTCGGGCCGGATGGCGGGGGCCATCGTCCAGGGGCTGCTGCGCTCCAAGGCCTGCCGCCCCTCCGACATCGCCGTCATCGGCGGCCCCGACACCACCGCCGCCGACCTCGCGTAGGTCACGGGCGTGCGCGTCGCGAAAGGTCCGGAGGACCTCCTTGCGGGAGCCGACGCGGTCGTGCTGGCCTGCAAGCCCCAGCAGTTCGAAGGGCTCGACGAGAGCTACGGGCCGCTCGCCGAGGGCAAGCTGGTGCTCTCCATCCTCGCCGGCACCCGCCTTGCGACCATCGGACGCTTCTTCGACGTCGCCCGCAACGTGGTGCGCGCGATGCCCAACACCCCGGGCGCGATCGGCCGGGGCGTGACGGCCCGCTGCTCCGCCGCCCCGCTCTCGCCGGAGGACGCGAAGCTGGTCGGCGCGCTGCTTTCGGGTCTTGGCGAAGTGATCGAGCTGCCGGAGTCCATGTTCGACGCGGTCACGGCGGTCTCGGGCAGCGGCCCCGGGTTCTTCTTCGAATACGTCGCCGCCTATGAGCAGGCCGCCGTGGCGCTCGGCTTCACGCACGAGCAGGCGAAGCTGCTCGTGCGCCGCACGTTCGAGGGCTCCCTGGCGCTGCTGGAGAGCACGGGCGACACGCCCGACAATCTCCGCGTCCAGGTGACCTCCCCCGGCGGCACGACCAAGGCCGGACTCGACGCCCTCGCCGCCGCCAAGTTCCGCGAGGCGGTCGCCGCCGCGCTCATCGCCGCCAAGAGGCGCGGCGAAGAGCTCGGGAAGAAGTGAGCGTACGCCTGAGGCGGACGCAGGGCCAGGGCTAGGACTGGTGGCAGGGCTGGGCGGACGCCTGGATCATCCGCCGGCGCAGGTCCCAGCAGTTGAGGACGGCGAGGAGGATCGGCACGACGGTCCCGAAGCCGTAGAGCGGATACCAGAAGAACATGATGAGCGAGTCATGCAGGTGCACGCTTTGCAGCGCTTCCAGCGGCCCGCGGTAGCTGAGGGCCTGGACCCATTCGTAGCCGGCGTTGATCACCAGCATGACGGCCGCGAAGGCCAGCGTGCCCAGCAGCAGGGCCAGCAGGCCCCAGGGGATGACCGCCCAGTTCCGCGCCCTCTGCAACGGTCCGCTGAGGATGAAGGTGACCAGCAGGCCGGTCAGCGCCCCGCCCAGCAGGTGGACCGGCGCAACTTGCAGCAGTTCGCGCAGCCCCGCGTTCAGGCACAGCTTCATCACCGTCAGGGCGACGAGACCCCACGCGAGGCCGTAGCCGAGTCCGATGCGCACGAATCTTGCCTTCATGTCCTCACTTCTTCTTGGCCTTCTTGACCGGCTGGCCGCCGGGGAGGCGCTTCTGCTCCTGCTTGGGCAGAGGTCCGGCCAGCGGCGGCGTCTCGTAATACTTGCCGTCGTCGACCATGCGCGGGTCGCCGGTCTCGCGGAGGATGGTGAAGAGGCGCTCGGTCATCTCCTTGCGGACGGCGGCGTAGGCGGGGTCCTCGGCCACGTTGTTCATCTCGTGCGGGTCGAGCTTCAGGTCGTAGAGCTCGAACATCGGACGCCGGCCGTAGAACTTCTCGAACAGCGCCGCCCACTCGGGGGACTTGCGGGCGCCGACGAACCAGGCCTTGGTGGGGCCGGCGTCGTCGTCGGGGATGGTCACGAAGGTGGTCTTGGCGACCTCCTCGAAGGTCGGCTCCTCCGCGCCGTCGAGGCGGTAGTGGTTGCCGAGCGGCCAGCGGTCGGGCCGGAAGTTGACGATGAGCGCGTGGTCGTGCGTGCGCAGGACGCGCTGGGGGTAGGGCGCGTAGTCGGGGCGGGCGATCTCGACGTGCCGTTCCCGTCCGGCGACGATCC
>JBJTIX010000112.1:0-2677 GCA_046095205.1 Opitutia bacterium | reverse complement strand
ACCGTCGTCCTTGAATGGTACAACCCCGGCTGCCCCTACGTGAGGAAGTACTACCAGCCCGGCAAGATGCAGGCCTGGCAGAAGGAGCACATCGAGAACGGCGGCGTCTGGCTCGTCATCAACACCGGCGGCCACAAGCTTGAGAACGCCACCTACTACCCCGGCACCGTGATCCAGGACGCCGACCAGGCCATCGGCCGCGCCTACGACGCCAAGACCACCCCTCACTGCTTCGTCATCGCCCCCGACGGCAAGCTCGCCTACAAGGGCGCCATCGACAGCGGCAAGACCACCAAGTCCGACGAGATCGACGGAGCCACCAACTACGTTCACGCCGCCGTCAAGGCCGTGAAGGAAGGCAAGACCCCCGAGGTCTCCTCGTCGAAGCCCTACGGCTGCGGCGTGAAGTACAACAAGAACTGAGCCGACGCTCAGTCCTTGAAACGAAGGGCGTCCGCAAGGGCGCCCTTCCTGTTTGCCGGGGACGCGGGCGGGATCAGCCGATGCCCGCGGCGCGGAGCACCCTGGCGTGGACCTCGTCGTTGCGCTGGAAGGGCTGGAACAGCGAGGCGCCCGGTCCGTAGGCGGCGAACTCCACCGGGTCGGCCGTGTGGTTCTTGCTCGTCCAGGAGACCCCGACGTACTTGGGGAGCACCTCATTGAGACCCTTGAGCGAGACGACCTTGGCGGCGTCGGCCGAGGGAAATTCGAGCCCCGTGGCGGCCTGGGCGGCGGCGAGGAACTTCTTCGGGTCGAGCCCCTTGGTGAGACGTCCCAGCACCTCCTGCGAGCGGTTGAACTTCATCAGGCGGCGGAAGGCCTCGGTCGTGCCCTGGTAAGCGGGCGCCTTGCCTGCGAAATCCTCGCTGCCCATGCCGTTGAGCTGCATCCCGCCCGTGCCGTGGTCTGCCGTGATGATGACGAGCGTGTCGGGACTGGACTCGACGAACTTCAGCACCGTGGCGATGGCGGCGTCGAAGGCGACCTGGTCGAGGATGGCGCCGACCGGATCGTTGCCGTGGCAGGCGTGGTCGATGCGGGCGCCCTCGACCATGAGGAAGAACCCGTCGGGCCCGGCGGAGAGCCGGCGCAGCGCGGCCTCGGTCATCTCGGCTAGCGTGGGCGTCTGGGCGGCCACCGCGGGGTCGTTGAGCCGGTCGACCTCGAAGGGCACGTGGCTCTTGGAGAACAGCCCGAGCGCGGGCGAATCGCCCTTCCAGGCCAGCAGGTCCTTGCGTGAGGCGAGGTGGGCGTAGCCCGCCTTGCGGTAGTCGGCGACCAGCTCGTCCGGGAAGAAGTCCGTCCCGCCGCCCAGCACGACGTCGACCCCGCGCGCGAGATACTGCGGGGCGATGCCCTTCTGGTCGGAGCGCTTCTCGATCGTGGCGGCGAAGCCGGCGGGGGTGGCGTGCGTGACCGTGGCGGTGGTGACGAGGCCCGTGCGCCGTCCGGAGGCCTTCATCTTCTGCACGATCGTCTCGGGACGGCGGCCGTCGGGCGTCACGTTGATGACGCCGTTGGTGGTGCGTTCGCCGATCCCCCAGCAGGAGGCGGCCGCGGCGGAGTCGGTGACCATGCTGTTGGCGGAGGCCGTCTCGCAGAGCCCGCGGACCACCGGCAGCTCGCGGTACATGCTGAGCCAGCGGGAGGACTTCCCGCCCGAGAAGCGCATCCAGGCGTCGGCGAGCCCGACCGTCGAGATGCTCATGCCGTCGGAGACCATGAACACGACGTTCTTGGCGCGGCCCTGGCCGCCGTTGGCGGCGGCGGCGCGCGTCTCGGCGCCGAGGGCCTGGACGGAACCGGCGCCAAGGACGGCGGAGCCGAGTCCGGCGAGCCGGAGGAAATCACGACGGGAGGTGCGGGCGGGGGGCATGCCCTTCCCTACCTCCGACGGCGCCCGTCGGGCAAACCGGAAGTCGGCCCGGCGGGTGACGGCGGCGTGAAATCAGCCCTTGGCCGGGGGCTGGGCGGCGGGCACGTGGGCCTTCAGGCGGCGCTCGCGGATCTCGGCCGAGACCAGCCCGATGAACTCCTCGAGCGTGCGGTTGCCCTCGAAGGACTTGTCGGCGCGGGAGCGGACGTTGACCTGGCCGGCCTCCTTCTCCTTGGCGCCGAGGACGAGCATGTGGGGGACCTTGGAGAGTTCGGCGCGGCGGATCTTGGCGCCGAGCTTGTCGGACGAACCGTCCGAAGTCGCGCGGATGCCGGCGGCCACCAGGCGGGCGACCGCGGCGTCGGCGTCGGCGTTGAGGTCGTCGTTGAGCGGGATCACGCGGACCTGTTCCGGCGAGAGCCAGGTCGGGAAGTCGCCGGCGAAGTGCTCGATGAGGATGCCCACGAAGCGTTCCATCGAACCGAAGGGCGCGCGGTGGATCATCACCGGACGGTGGGGACGGTTGTCGGGCCCGATGGAGGAGAGGTCGAAGCGGTCCGGCAGGTTGCAGTCGACCTGCACCGTGCCCAGCTGCCATTCCCGGCCGATGACGTCGCGGACCACGAAGTCGATCTTCGGGCCGTAGAAGGCGGCCTCGCAGGCCTCCTCCGTGAACTTGACGCCCAGCGTGGCGGCGGCGGCGCGGCAGGCGGCCTCGGCCTTGTCCCAGTTCTCCTTGGAGCCCGTGTACTTCTGCGAGTCCGGGTTGCGGAGACCGACGCGGACGCGGTAGTCGTCGAG
>JBJTIX010000111.1:0-6522 GCA_046095205.1 Opitutia bacterium | reverse complement strand
CGCGACCCGAGAACCCGTTCACCGCGCGGCTGGCGATGAACCGGCTCTGGCAGCTGTACTTCCGTCGTGGGCTCACGCCCTACGCCAGCGACTTCGGCCGGCTCGGCGAGCCCCCCTCCCACCCCGAGCTGCTCGACTGGCTGGCGTCCGAGTTCGTCCGGCTCGGCTGGGACGTGAAGGCGATGCACCGTCTGGTGCTCACCAGCTCCGCCTACCGCCGTTCTTCCGAGCATCCGGATCCGTCCGCGGGCCGGACCAAGGATCCGCTCAACGTCCTCATCTGGCGCTTCCAGCCGCAGCGGCTCGAGGCCGAGCAGATCCGCGACGCGCTCTTCGCCGCCTGCGGCGACCTCGACGTGAAGAAGGTCGGCGGCGAGGGCGCGCTCTTCGCCGACCCCGTGCGCAGCGTCTACACGCGCGCCATCCGCAACAACCGCGACCCGCTGATGGACGTCTTCGACGCCCCCGAGTGGTTCAACTCCTCGTCCGGCCGGCCGGTCACCACCACGCCGATCCAGTCGCTGCTCCTCCTCAACAGCCCCTTCATGCTGAAGCGCGGCGAGGCCCTCGCGCGCCGCCTGAAGGCCGAACTGCCCGCCGGGACGCCGGAACAGCACGTCGCCCGCGCCTACTCCATCCTCTATTCCCGCGCGCCGAGCGCCAAGGAGTCCGCCCGCGGCGCCGAATTCATCCGGAAGAACGCCCGGCCGGCGCCGACAGAGGCCGCCGTCACCGCGGCCTTCAACCCGGAGAAGATCCCCAACCGCGACGGACAGGCGGCCCGCCTGGAGCTGGACCACCGCACGCCCTTCGTGGCGGCCGGGACCGAGGGGCTCGACTTCTCCAAGGGCTTCACGGTCGAGGCCGTCATCGTGCCGCGGTCGGTCAGCGACAGCGGAGCCCTGCGCGTGATCGCCGCCCAGGGGACGGGCGGGTCCAAGGAATCCTACTGGCAGCTGGGCATCACCGGCCTGCGCTCCCGCCGCGCCCCGATGGTCCTCGCCCTGCAGGCCTACGGCAATCTACAGGACGGCTCGTTCGGCGAGGCGGTCCACTTCTCCGGACTCCGCATCGAGATGAACAAGCCCTACTTCGTCTCGGCGGCGGTGCGTTATGCGACGGCCGAATCGCCCGGCGAAGTGACGTTCGCGGTCAAGGACCTGGCGAACGACGACGAGCCGCTGCTGGTCGACAAGGTTCCGAGCAGCCTCGCCGCTCTGCCCGCCAACCCCCACCCGGTCAGCCTCGGCGGACGGGCCTCCTCCTCGCCCTCCGGCTTCCACGGAGCGCTCGACGACGTGCGCATCAGCTCCGGCGCGCTCGGCACGGGCGACCTGCTCTTCACCAGCGAGGACCCCAGCCCGCGCACGATGGGTTTCTGGCGCTTTGAGAACAAGCTGGGCGTGATGTCCGATTCCTCCGGCCGCAGCCACCCGCTGTCCATGGGCGTCCCCGCGGCGAAGGCCGTGCAGGCCGAGAAGAAGGCGCCCGCCAAGGAGCCGGCGCCGCTCTCCCCCGAGGACCGCGCGCTCGCGGCCTTCTGCCACGCCCTGCTCAACGCCTCCGAATTCCTCTACGTCGAATGAGCGACCACCGCTGCCACCGCTACGAGAAGCCGTCCACCCGGCGCGACTTCCTTTTCAACGCCGGCCTCGGCGTCGGCTCGATGGCCTTCACCGACCTGCTCGCCCGCGACCTGCGCGTGCCGGCCGCCGGCACGCCGAAGCGCAACGGGGTCGGGGCCATCGCGCCCCGCGCCAAGAGCGTCATCTTCCTGTTCATGGAGGGCGGTCCTTCGCAGATGGACCTGCTCGACCCCAAGCCGCTGCTGCAGCAGCTGGCCGGACAGAAGCTGCCCGAGAGCTTCGGCAAGGTGATCACCGCCATGGGCGAAGCAGGGGCGCCGCTGCTGGCCTCGAAGCGCCAGTGGACGCGCCACGCGAAGACCGGCCAGTGGTTCTCGGACTGGATCCCCCACATCTCCCAGTGCTCGGAGGACCTCGCGGTCATCCGCTCCTGCAAGTCGGACGGCCTCAACCACTCCGCCGGCGTCTGCCAGATGAACACCGGCTCGATCATCGCCGGCAAGCCCTCGCTCGGCTCCTGGGTCAGCTACGGCATCGGCTCCGAGAACCGCAACCTGCCCGACTTCGTGGTGATGCAGGACAACCAGTCCTCCGTGGTCAACGGCCCCCGCAACTGGGGCTCGGCCTTCCTGCCGGCGGTCCACCAGGGCGTGCGCATCCAGGGCGGCTCCGAACCGATCCCGAACCTCCTCACGCCGGACTCGGTCGGGGCCGAACTGCAGCGGGCCAAGCTCGACCTGATCGGCGAACTTAACCGCGGCTACTCCGGACGCTTCCCCGACCAGACGGAGCTCTCCGCCCGGCTCGCGGGCTACGAGATGGCCTTCCGCATGCAGGCGGAGGCGCCGGGCGTGGTCGACCTCAACGGCGAGACGGAGGCGACGCGCAAGCTCTACGGGCTCGACGACAAGACGACCGAGACGATGGGGCGGCTCTGCCTGCTCTCCCGCCGGATGGTCGAGCGCGGCGTCCGGTTCGTGCAGGTCTTCCACGGCGCGGGCTCCAAGTGGGACGCCCACGCGAAGATCGAGGACAATCATTCCAAGCTCTGCGCCTCGATGGACAAGCCGGTGGCCGGACTGCTCAGGGACCTGAAGTCGCGCGGGCTGCTCGACGAGACGCTCGTCGTCTGGGGCGGCGAGTTCGGCCGCACGCCGATGTCCGAGAAGGGCGACGGGCGTGACCACAACCCGACGGGCTTCTCGATGTGGATGGCCGGCGGCGGCGTGAAGGGCGGACAGACGATCGGCTCGACCGACGAGCTCGGCCTGCGCGCCCAGGAGACGCCGCTCCACGTGCACGACCTGCACGCGACGATCCTCTGGCTGCTCGGCATCGACAACATGGGGCTCTCCTACCGCTTCAAGGGACGCCCCGAACGGCCGACCCAGAACGAGGGCGAACCGTACAAGAAGATCGTCGGCTGAGGAACCGCCCCCACGGCGGACTGTCCCATCATCAACGTGCCCCGCCGTCTCGCCACCCGCCTGCTTCTCCTCGCCGCAGCCACGGCGGGAGCCCGCGAGCAGGCCTGGTCGTTCGACGCCGAGACCGCGGCCCTGCAAGCGGAAGGCCAGGTGACGCCCGCCCAGCCGGGACCCCGGCGGCCCGACTACCCGGGCTTCGCCCAGTCGAACCGCGCGGTGCGCTTCGACGGCAGGGGCTCGCGCCTCGTGGTGGAGGACCCGGGCAAGGAAAGTGTCTTCGACTTCACCAACGGCGACGCGATCACGCTCGAGGCGTGGGTGAAGCTCGACGGCATCCGCAAGGGGGAGAATGTCTACCTGATCGGCAAGGGACGCACGGACCCGAAGGCCGGGGCGCCCAACAACCAGAACTGGGCGCTGCGGCTCCGCGAGATGTACGGGTCGGCCTGCCTGAGCTTCCTCTTCGCCTCTCCGAAGGGCCCGCGCGACGTCGACTGGCACCGCTGGACGACGGTCTCGGGCCTGCGCGACTACGGTCGCTGGCACCACGTCGCGGTGAGCTACGTGTTCGGCCGGCCCGAGACCATCCGCGGATTCATCGACGGCAAGGCCATGAAGGGCGCGTGGGACATGTCCGGCGCGAGCGCCGACGCCCCGGTGACCGACGACGCGCCGGTCTGGATCGGCTCCTCGATGGGCGGCAATGTCGGCAGCAGCTTCAAGGGCGGGCTCGACGAGGTCGCAGTCCCCCGCTCGGCGCTCCCGGACCCGGAGCAGCCCGCGCGCATCCTCACCCCCCTGCCCCCGATTCCCGAGCAGCAGCTCGCCGCGACGGGTCCGAGCCCCAACGCGGGCAACGACAGCCTCGGCGGCACCGCCAAGGGCCCGAACGCCGGCCTCCCGAAGGTCGTCGCCGCCCAGCCCGCGGACTGGTCCAAGGTGCCCGCCGGCAAGGTGCGCGTCGAACTCTGCGAGGAATGGAACCCGGCCGCCAACGTCTGGCCGGAGTCCGCGCTCAAGGCCACGGAGAGCTACGAGGCCCCCGCCTTCGGGTTCTTCCGCGTCCCGCACAAGTACGTGGACACCGGCGTGCGCGCCGCGCGACCCGACCCCTACTTCCTGCGCGCCCACGCGACGGTGACCCTGCCGGCGGGCAAGCACCGCCTGCACCTGCGCGCCCGCGGCGCCGCCGCGCTGTTCGTCGACGGCAAGGCGGTCGCCATCACGCCCTTCCCTCCGCCCGGCAACCGCGACGCGTCCTGCGAGTTCGAGACCAAGGGCGGCGAACACCGCATCACGCTGGAGACGGCCGTCGGCTACGTCATCAACGCCAAGTCGCGGCGCCGGCCCGAACTCGGCGAGACGGTCGCGGCCTGGTCACCGGAGGGCTCCCAGCAATGGTTCCTGCTTTCACCGGGCGCGGCTAGGATCGTCTACAATGACGGCGGCTGGGCGCGATACGAGGTGGCCGAAGAGTCGCGGCTGGCGGCCATGGACGCCGCGACGCGCGCCGCACTGCGCGAGGCCGCGGGCGCTTACTGGACGCGGCGCCGCAAGGCCGCCGCCGACTGGCTCGCCGCGACGCCGGAGGTGAAGGTGCCCGCCCTGCCCGCCGGCTTCCCGGCCGGCAATCCGGTCGACCACTTCATCGCCGAGAAGATCGTCGCCCACCGCGCGCAGTCGGTCGCCGCGCCCAAGGGCGGCGTCGACTTCTACGAAAAAATCCAGCCCATCCTCGAGGCCCGCTGCCTCGAATGCCACCAGGGCGGCAAGTCCAAGGGCGGCCTGCACCTCGACTCGGTCGCCGGCGCGCTCAAGGGCGGCAAGTCCGAGGGCGCGGCCATCGCGCCCGGCAAGCCGGACGAAAGCCCCCTGCTGGCCCGCATCCTTTCCTCGGACCCCGACGAGCAGATGCCGCCGAAGGGGCACCGCCTCGCGAAGTCGGAGACCGACCTCATCCGCCGCTGGATCTCCGAGGGCGCGGTCTGGCCTGAGTTCCGTCCCGCACCCACCGCGCTCACGCCCCTCGCGGACGACCTCGCGTTCCTCCGTCGGGTGACGCTCGACACCGTCGGGCTCGTGCCGACTCCCGCGGAGATCGCCGACTTCGAGGCCGACCGCTCGGAGAACCGGCGGGCCAAGGTCATCGACCGCCTGCTGGCCGACCCGCGCGCGGCCGACCATTGGATGGGCTACTGGCAGGACGTCCTTGCCGAGAACCCCAACATCCTCAACCCGACCCTGAACAACACCGGCCCGTTCCGCTGGTGGATCCTCGAGTCGCTCCAGGACCGCAAGCCGCTCGACCTGATGGTGACCGAGCTGCTGAGCCTCGGCGGCAGCGCCAAGGACGGCGGACCCGCCGGCTTCGGCATCGCCTCGCAGAACGACGTCCCGCTGGCCGCCAAGGCCACCGTCATCACCACCGCCTTCCTCGGCGTGGAGACCAAGTGCGCGCGGTGCCACGATTCGCCCGCGCACACCTCCAAGCAGGAGCAGGTCTTCGCCCTCGCGGCCCTGCTGGACACCAAGGGCGTCAAGGTGCCCGCCACCTCGAGCGTGCCCATGGCCAAGCTGCGCGAAGGCGGGCGCAAGCCCCTCATCGAGGTGACGCTGGAGCCGGGCGCCGTCGTCGAGCCCCACTGGCCGTTCCCGGAATTCGCGACGGAAAGCGTCGCCGACGATCTGGCCCGCGACCCGTCCGCCCCGCGCGACCGGCTCGCAACGCTCATCACCGCGCCGCAGAACGAGCGCTTCGCGCAGGTCATGGCGAACCGGCTCTGGGCCCGCGTGATGGGCCGCGGCATCGTCGACCAGCCCTGGGACTGGGAACGCTCCAAGAACTCCCATCCGGAGCTGCTGCGCTGGCTCGGACGCGAACTCGTCCGCTCCGGCTACTCGGCGGACGCGCTGCTGCGCATCATCCTGAATTCGCACGCCTACCAGCGCGCCACCGACGCCTCGCTGCGCGAGACGAGCCCGCTCTTCGCCGCTCCCGCCCCGCGACGGCTGACGGCCGAGCAGATCGTGGACTCGGCCTTCGCCGCCGTCGGCAAGCCCTTCCGCACCGAGGAGGCCTCGCTCGACATCGACAGCATCCGTGAGACGGCCAACTCCGTCACGCTCGGCCGGCCGCGCCGCGCCTGGATGCTCACCTCGACCTCCAACGAGCGCGACCGCCCCAGCCTCGCCCTGCCCCGCATCCAGGCGGTGTGCGACGTGCTGGCCGCCTTCGGCTGGCGCGCCTCGCGCCAGGATCCGCTGACCCAGCGCGAGAGCGCCCCCAATTCGCTCCCGCCCGCCATCGTGAGCAACGGCACCATGGGCGTCTGGCTAACGCGCCTCAGCGAGGACCACGGCGTCACCCCGCTTGCGACCAGGGCCCGCAGCCCCGAAGCGCTGACCGAGGCTCTCTTCCTGCACATCCTCACCCGACGTCCGACGGCCGCCGAGATGGCGAAGTTCACCGCCCTGCTGGCCCCGGGCTTCGAAGGACGCGTGATGAACGT
>JBJTIX010000110.1:0-3550 GCA_046095205.1 Opitutia bacterium | reverse complement strand
TCCCGCAAGGAGATCTCCGACATCGTCTGCGAGTCCTGCCGCCGCAACGGCCTGACCGACGGGTACATCCGCCTGGTCGTCTCCCGCGGCGTCGGCGCGGTGATGATCTTCATGCCCGAGGCGTAGAGCTCCTCGGGGTAGAGCTTGATGGTGTCGGCGATGCAGACGATCGAGGGCTTGGCGCAGTTCTTGGGCGAGAGCCCGAGGTCGCCCACGCCGCGGGAGACGACCAGGCGGATGTACCCGTCGGTCAGGCCGTTGCGGCGGCAGGACTCGCAGACGATGTCGGAGATCTCCTTGCGGGACCAGGGGAGGGTGAGGCAGATGGCCTTGGCGGACATCTCGAGGCGCTCGAGGTGCTCCTCCAGACGGAACACGCAGCCCTGGTAGAGCCGGATGCCCTCGAAGATGCCGTCGCCATAGAGGTAGCCGTGGTCGAACACGGACACCTTGGCGTCGGCCTTCGGATGGAACTTCCCGTCGATGTAGACTTCCATGGTCGTGAAAGAGGCGACTTTGGCCCGCCCGGTCGGATTTTCCAGCCTGAAACCCCTCGCCGCGGGCGGTTAACGAGCGTTAGTCCCCAAATACCGCGGCAGGAACCAAGTTTGTTGAACGGTGTCCGCAAATCACCTAACCCCACGGTATGCGATCACCCCGTCGTACGTTCCTCCGCAAGGCCGCCCTGGCCGCCGGATTCACCATCCTGCCCCGCCACGTGCTGGGGCGAGGCTTCATCCCGCCGAGCGAGACCCTGAACCACGTCATCGTGGGCTGCGGTGGCATCTCCCAGATGCACTCCTCGCCGCGCATGACCGGCGCCCACCGCATCGTCGCCGTGTGCGACGTCGACGCCAAGCGCGCGCAGACGAAGCACGACCAGGTCAGCAAGGCCGGCGGCGGCACGCCCATCATCGCGAAGGACTTCCGCGACGTGATCGCGCTGCCCGACGCCGACGTGGTGCACGTCTGCACGCCGCCCCACTGGCACGGGGTCATCGCCGCCGCCGCCGCCCGCCGGGGCAAGGCGGTCTGGTGCGAGAAGCCGCTCACCCGCACGATCGGCGAGGGCCTGGCCCTCCGCCGGGTGGTCGACCAGACGGGCGTGCCCTTCCGCGTGAACACCTGGTTCCGCCTCAACCGCACCAACTACTACGGCGTCGGTCCGGCCCGCGAGATCCGCCGCGTCGTCGCCAGCGGCGTGCTCGGCGGCCCGCTCACGGTCCGCCTGGCCCCGGTCGGCGGCATCCAGTGGAAGGTCAACCTCTGGACGGGCAAGCCCGACCTCAAGCCCGAGCCCGTGCCGGAGCACCTCGACTGGGACCTCTACTGCGGCCCCTCGCCGCTCATCACCTACCACCCGCACCGCGCGCACGGCTCCGTCCGCGGCTACTGGAACTTCGACCAGGGCGGACTCGGCGACATGGGACAGCACTTCCTTGACCCGGTCCAGTACTTCCTCGGGAAGGACCGCGAGCATCCGGTCACGGTGGAGTGCGACGCTCCGCCCCAGGACCCGGTGGCCTGCGGCGTCTGGAAGACCGTCACGCTAACCTACAGGGACGGCACGCGCATCATCCTCGAGTCGGAGCTCGCGGAGCGCAATCCGGACAACCCCTTCCTTGAGGGCCCCAACGGCAAGCTCTTCGCCGGCATGCGCTGCGACCGCCCCGAGCTGCTCCGCAAGGCCGCCGAACACCCGCTGCCCGAATTCCAGGATGACGACTTCGACCTCTGCGCCCGCGAGAAGCGTCCCTTCGGCTACGGCGTCTCCGAGGCCTTCTTCAGCTCCACGCTGGTCAACCTCGCGGCGCTCTCCGTCCGTCTGGGCCGCAAGCTGACGTTCAAGCCCGACGGCTCGGGCTTCGACGGCGACGCTAAGTCCTACCGCCTCGATACCGACGCGATCCGCGGCTCATGGACGATCTGAGGGTCCATTCCGCCCGACGGGAGTTCCGCAAGCTCGCGGCCGTCGCGCTGTTCGCCTCCGCGATCAGCGCCGTCGGCTGCCATGACGGCCTCACCTGGACGCTCGAGGCCCTGCCGGTGCTGCTTCTCGCACCGCTCGCCTGGATCGTCGCCGCGCCGCCCTCGCGCCTCCTGGGCCGCACGCTGTTGCTGCACGCCCTCGTGCTTCTGGTGGGCGCGCACTGGACCTACGCCGAGGTGCCCGCGGGCCGGACCGTCGCGCAGTGGCTCGGCCAGGAGCGCAATCCTTACGACCGCCTCGGCCATCTCATGCAGGGCCTGACGCCCGCGCTGCTCGTCCGGGAGTGGATCGTCCGCACCGGGGCGGTGAGGACCGCCGGCCTCGGGGCCGCTTTCGCGGTCTCAGCGGCGCTGGCCTTCAGCGCCCTCTACGAACTTTTCGAATGGCTCGCCGCCGCGGTCATCGGCCAGTCGGCCGAGGCCTTCCTCGGGACCCAGGGCTTCGCCTGGGACACGCAGGCCGACATGCTCTGCGCCCTGGTCGGCGCGCTGGCCGCCGTGCTGCTCCTCGGCCGCCCGCACCTCTCCTCCGTCGCCCGCCTGCAACCCGCCTGATTTCACGAACATGAACCTCCACAAGCTCGCCGTCATCATCCTCACCGCGCTCGCCGCCGGCTGCACCGCGGCCCCCGGCCCCGATGAGCCGCCCTTCAGCCGTCTCGCCGACCCTGCGTCGCGCGTCGCCGCCCAGCAGGAGATCTTCGACCGCTCCCGCGCGTTCGCCAAGCCCGACGAAGCTTCCAAGGCCTGGTTCGCCGCGGTCAAGGTCGCGCGCGAGCGCAGCGAGAACCCCGAGGTGCAGGCGGCGCTCGACGCCGTGCTCGCCCTGAATCCCGCCGTGCGTCCCGTCCCCGTCTACGGCAAGGCTCCGCGCAACTATCCTGCCCCTGAGGGCACGACTCCCGAGACCCGCCTCGCCGAGACCGAACGCATGCTCGACCTGCGCGGCTCGGTCAAGGACCTGCCGCTCAATCCGGCCGACCTCGCCGCGCTGGCCAAGTCGGAGGACGTCGCCACGGCGCAGAGGGCCAGCCGCCTGTTGCGCCGCGTGAGCAGCAAGGATGCGGCCCCGATCCTCTGGGAGCGTCTCGCCAAGGCCGCCCAGCGCTCGCAGGTCCAGGAGATCGAGGACGAGATCCTGCGCCTTCCCTCGTCGACGGCGGCCCGCACCGCACCCGCCGCCCCGGCGGGCGCCTCCCTCGCCTCCAGGGCGGCATGGCTTCGCATCGTCGCTTGCCGTTCCGGAGTGAAGGCCGACAAGACGGCCGTGCTGCCGCTTCTCAAGGGCCCGGCCAACGAGCTCACCGAGGCGGCCTGGGACGCGGTGCCCCGGCTCTTCACGAAGGCCGACCTGCCGCAGCTCGAGGAGGCGGCCAAGGGCCTCTCCGAGCGGCTGGCTCCGCGCGCCAAGTCCGCGCTCGAGCAGGTGCGCTGAGCCGCTTGCGGCTTGCCGATTCGCCCGGCGGACGTTGCCTTGTTGGGCATGCCGTCCGCCGCGCCCAGGCCTCCTGCGCCCAACCTGCTCCTGGCGGGCTTCATGGGCACGGGCAAGTCGGCGCTC
>JBJTIX010000109.1:0-8297 GCA_046095205.1 Opitutia bacterium | reverse complement strand
GACAAGCCCGAACAATGCTCAACCAGAGACCCAATGGTGCCAGGCCCGGACCAGTTCGGGGCCGCGCAGGAACCACAGGGCCCCGGCCACGGCCATGCTCGGCACGAAGGGCACCACGCCCTCATATTCCTGTCCGCGGATGCGCGCCGAAAGCACCCCGGGAAGGGCGGTGACGACCCCCACGATCGAGCCCCCGAACAGGCAGAAGAGCGCGCCCTCCCATCCGCACCAGGCGCCCACGCCGGCGCAGAGGATGATGTCGGCCTCGCCCATGGCCTCCCGTCCCGCGAGCACCGTCCCGATCGTCCGGACCCACCAGACGACGGCCGTGCCGACCGCGATGCCGAACAGGGCGTCCCCCGCCGAATGGATGCGGTTCATCGCCGCCACGGCGTGCGAGGTCTCGCCATGAAGTTCCGGGAGCAGCAGCGAGGCGGTGAGTCCGGCGCCGACGAGCAGGAAGTTGGGCGCATCGGGCACCAGCATGTCCTCGAGGTCGCATCCCGCGAGGAGGATGAGGAGCGGCAGGAAGACGAAGGCCGCCACGGCCTTGGCCGGAGGCAGCAGCCACCATGAGCCGGCGAAGGCGAGCGCGGTGACGAGCTCGACGACCGGGTATCGCGCGGAGATCCTGCCGCCGCAGCAGCGGGCCCGCCCGCGGAGCATCAGCCAGCCGAGCACCGGGAGGTTGCACCACCAGGGGATGGGTTCGCCGCAGGCGCAGCGTGAGCCCGGCGTGACGACCGAGAGGCCCTTGGGGATACGGTGCACGCAGACGTTGAGGAAGCTGCCGACGCAGGCGCCGAGCATCCCGAAGCAGACCAGGACGGCGCCCGGATGCAGGGTGGCGAATCTTTGGAGCGCTTCGTTCATGTCACGGGGCCTCGCCGATGGCCTGGCGCATCGGTCCGGAGGGAGGCAGGATGCCGGTCCAGATGCGGAAGGCGAGCGCTCCCTGCCACCTCAGCATCGTGCGCCCGTCGCAGCCCGACGCGCCGGCCGCGCGGGCGTCGGCGAGCAGGCGTGATTCGGCCGCGCCGTAGGTCGTGTCGAAGACGAAGTGGTCGCGCCGGAGGGCCCCGGGCGTCAGCGGCGACGGGTCGCCCGGCTTCAGGCCGAGCACGGTGCAGTTCACGATCACCGCTCCGGGCGGGGGGAGCAGGGAAGGGCCGAGGCCCGTGGCGCTGGCGCCCGATCCTCCCAGGCCGGCGACCACGGCGGCCGCCTTCGCGGCGTCCCGGTTCGCGATGACCAGCGATGCGCAGCCCGCGTCGAGGCAGGCGGCCGCCACCGCGCGCGCGGCGCCGCCGGCGCCGAGTATGACGACCGGCCGGCCCGAGACCGTGGATCCCGAGCGCTCACGCAGCGCCTCGAGGAAGCCGGGGCCGTCGGTCGTGCGGCCATCCCAGCCCGTCGGCGTGCGCACCAGCGTGTTGACCGAACCGGCGCGCCGCGCCTCGGCGCTCGTCGATTCGACCAGGGAGAGGGCGGCCACCTTGTGCGGCACCGTGAGGTTGAGCCCGACGAAGCCCGCCGCGTGCAGCGCCCGGAGCGCCTCCGCGAGCTCCTCCGCCTTCACGTGCAGCCGCAGGTAGCGCAGCCGCCCGACTTCGGGGGCCGACGGCGCCAGCGCCGCGATGGCGGCCCCGTGCATCTGGGGGCTGAGCGAGTGCGCGATGGGATCGCCCAGCACGCCCAGCCTCGGTCCGTCGGGCCGCAGCCCGGCGATCGCGGCCGCCCCGATGGCGTCCGCGCCGCTCACGCTCCGCCCTCCAGCGTCTGGGCGAAGCCCTGGTACATCCGGCTCAGTCCGTCGTCGCCCGCCGCCTCGCATTGCGAGACCAGGTTGCGGCAGCAGCGCGCCAGCGTCTGGCGCGCGGACACCGGACCGAGGAACGCCTCGTCCGCCGGCAGATGGTTGTCGAGCAGCATCAGCCGCACCTCGGCCTGGGTCCGGAAGGCGCCGCCCTCGTAGCAGTCGATGTAGAACAGATCCTTGTCGGAAAACACCCCGAGCATGAAGCGGCCCGGCAGGCCCACCGGCTCGAGCGGCAGCTCGAGCCGCTTGGCGGTGAACAGGCACAGGAGGCAGAGGGAGATCGGGATGCCGCGCCGCGAGGCGATCACGCGGGACAGCAGCGACGAGGCGGGCGAGGACATGCTTTCCCGCGCGCCGCGGTAGCCCTCCTCGCCGAACACGACCCGGCAGAGGATGCGGCAGCGCCCGCGCACGTCGAGGGGTTCGATCATCAGTTCCCGGACCCGGGCGGCCAGCCGGTCGAATTCGGCGGAATGGGCGTCATCGGACAGCGTCGGGTCGGCCGCCCTCTCCAGCAGCAGGCAGGCCCGCTCGAGCTCGGCGTCCTTTTCGCCGACATACCGCAGGAAGGCCCGGGCGGCCGACTCCGGGGTGCACAGCGAATCCAGGATGGCCTTGGCGTGGTCGCGCAGGCCTTCCTCCTCCATCCTTTTCTCCAGCCATATGACCCCCTCCGTGCCGGCCGCACGCAGGTGCTCCAGCACGGCCTTCCTCACGACCGGCGAAGGGTCGTCGAGCAGTCGCCCCAGGGGGGCCAGCCGCGCGTCCTCTCTCATCCCCTCGGGTATGTCGGGCGGGTCGCCCGACCGCAACAAGGGACTCCTGCGCGCCCTCCGTGAGCGACAACCCGTCGCGGGAGCGACGCATTGTCGCTCGCCCGTCCCACAGCGGGCTTGAAAACCCCCTTCGCGGGCCGTCCTGTGTGGGAACGATTCCTGCATCAGGGCTTGCATGACGACTCCTTACGGAAACTTCACCGACAAGGCCGGCGAGGCCCTGGGTCTGGCCCAGGCCGAGGCCCAGCGTCGCCGTCAACCGGCGATCGAGCCGGCGCACCTGCTCCACGCACTGCTGTCGCAGGAGGGAGGGGTGGCGTCCTCGCTTTTCCGTCGCGCCGGCAAGGACGAGCGTGCGCTCGGCTCGGCCGTGGCGGCCGTGCTCGGTCGTCAGCCTCGTCTCTCGCAGCCCTCCGGTCAGCCGGGGCTCTCCGCCGAGAGCCATCAGGCCCTGGTCAAGGCGGGCGAGGAGGCCGCCGCCATGAAGGACGACTACGTCTCCGCTGAACACCTCCTCCTCGCGCTCTCCGAATCCCCCTCGCTGCGCCAGGCCTTCGCCGATGTGCAGTTCCAGCGTCCCGCCATCCTCGCGGCGCTCCAGGCCGTGCGGGGCAGCCAGCGGGTGACCTCCTCCAACCCCGAGTCGACCTACGAGGCGCTCGCCAAGTACGGGACCGACCTCACCGCCCGCGCGCGCGCAGGAAAGACCGACCCCGTGATCGGCCGCGACGAGGAGATCCGCCGCGTCATCCGCATCCTCTCCCGGCGCACCAAGAACAACCCCGTGCTCATCGGCGAGCCCGGCGTGGGCAAGACCGCCGTCGTCGAAGGACTCGCGCAGCGCATCGTCAACGGCGACGTCCCCGAGGGACTGCGCGACAAGGTCGTCTTCTCCCTCGACATGGGCGCGCTGCTCGCCGGCGCCAAGTACCGCGGCGAGTTCGAGGAGCGCCTCAAGGCGGTGCTCAACGAGGTCAAGTCCGCCGACGGGGGCATCCTGCTCTTCATCGACGAGATGCACACGCTGGTCGGCGCCGGCAAGGCCGAGGGCGCGATCGACGCGGCCAACCTGCTCAAGCCCATGCTCGCGCGCGGCGAGCTCCACTGCATCGGCGCGACGACCCTCAAGGAATACCGCGCGCACGTCGAGAAGGACGCCGCCCTGGAGCGCCGTTTCCAGCAGGTGCTGGTCGAACCGCCCTCGGTCGAGGACGCGGTCTCCATCCTGCGCGGGCTCAAGGAGCGCTTCGAGGTGCATCACGGCGTCCGCATCGAGGACGCGGCGCTGGTCGAGGCCGCCGCGCTCTCCGAGCGTTACATCACCTCGCGCTTCCTGCCCGACAAGGCGATCGACCTCGTCGACGAGGCCTGCGCGCAGATCCGCACCGAGATCGACAGCGTGCCCTCGGAGCTCGACGCCCTCAACCGGCGCGTGCTGCAGCTCGAGGTCGAGGAGAGCGCCCTGAAGGACGAGGCGGACGAGCCCTCCAAGGCCCGGCTGGCCGCGCTCCGCAAGGAGCTGGCCACGGCCCGCGAGGAGCAGACCGCGCTGCGCGCCCGCTGGACGGCCGACAAGGAGGCCGTGACCAAGGTCCGCGCCGCCCGCGCTAGGCTCGAGGACGCGAAGGCCGACATGGCCAAGGCCGAGCGCGCCGCCAGGCTCGAGGAGGTCGCGAAGCTGCGCTACGGCGTGATTCCCGAGCTGGAGAAGGAGGTCGCGAGGATGGAGGGCGCCGCGAAGTCCTCCGGCGGGCTCTTCCGCGAGGTGGTCACATCCGAGGAAATCGCCGAGGTCGTCGCCCGCTGGACCGGCGTGCCCGTGAGCAAGCTGCTCGAGGGCGAGCGTCAGCGGCTGCTGAAGCTCGACGAACGCCTGCGTGCGCGCGTGGTCGGCCAGGACGAGGCCGTGCGCTCGGTCGCCGAGGCGGTGCAGCGCGCCCGGGCCGGCGTGCAGGACCCCCGCCGTCCGGTCGGCTCGTTCCTCTTCCTCGGACCGACCGGGGTCGGCAAGACCGAGCTGGCCAAGGCCCTCGCGGCCGAGCTCTTCGACAGCGAGAAGGCGATGATCCGCCTGGACATGTCGGAGTACATGGAGAAGCACGCCGTGTCCCGTCTCGTGGGCGCGCCCCCCGGCTACGTCGGACACGAGGAGGGCGGGCAGCTCACCGAGGCGCTCCGCCGGCGCCCCTACGCCGTGGTGCTGCTCGACGAGGTCGAGAAGGCGCACGCCGAGGTCTTCAACATCCTGCTCCAGGTGCTCGACGACGGGCGCCTGACCGACTCCCAGGGGCGCACGGTCGACTGCCGCAACGCGATCTTCATCATGACCTCCAACATCGGCAGTCGGCATCTCGCCGACGCCTCGGTGTTCGGCATCACCGAATCCGTGCGCGAATCCGTCATGGCCGACCTGCGCGCGCATTTCCGCCCCGAGTTCCTGAACCGCGTCGACGAGGTCGCGCTGTTCAGTCCTCTCGGCGAGGAGCAGGTGCGCTCCATCGCCTCGCTGCTGCTGGATGGCCTCAACGCCCGGCTCGCCGCGCGGCGCGTGCGCCTCGAGTTCTCGCCCGAGGCGCTGGCGTGGATCGCCGACAAGGGCTTCCTTCCCGTGTACGGCGCCCGGCCCCTGCGGCGCCTGATCCAGCGCGAGGTGGAGACGCCGCTGGCGCGCCTGATGCTTTCGGGCGAGGCGCCCGAGGGCTCGGCGGTCGAGGTGTCCCGCGCCAAGGAGGGCGGCCTCGCCTTCCGCGCGCGTGCGGACGGGTTTTCGGATTGAACGCCCAGCCCGGCCGAAGAACCTTCCGGGCATGACCGCCAGCCGCATCCGCTGCGGGGTCGCCGGCACGGGTTCGCTCGGCCAGCACCACGCCCGCATCTACTCGACCCTGCCCGGCGCCGAACTCGCCGGCATCTTCGAGCCGGACGACGCCCGGGCCGCCGAGATCTGCGCCCGCCACGGCTGCCGGCGCTTCGCCACACTCGACGAGATGGCCGCGAACAGCGACGCCGTGAGCGTGGTGGTCCCGACCAACCACCACGCCGCCGTCGCGCTGCCGCTGCTGGCCAAGGGCGTCCACCTGCTCATCGAGAAGCCCCTCTGCGTCACCCTGGAGGAGGCCGCGCGCATCCTGGACGCGGCGGCGAAGGCCGACCGCATCGTGCAGGTCGGGCACATCGAGCATTACAACCCCGTGATGTCCTTCCTGGAGAAGACCGTCACGGACGCGCGCTACATCACCGCCGAGCGTCTCGCCCCCTTCACCCCGCGCGGCACCGAGGTCGGCGTCGTGCTGGACCTGATGATCCATGACATCGGCATCGTCCTCCAGCTCGCCAACTCCCCGGTGGAGCGCATAGACGCGGTCGGCGTCTCGGTCGTGACCAGGACGGAGGACATCGCCAACGCCCGCATCGCCTTCCGCAACGGCTGCGTGGCCAACCTCAGCGCCAGCCGCGTCTCCCTGAAGAAGAACCGGGAGATCCGCGTCTTCCAGACCGGCGGCTACCTCTCCATCGACTTCATGCAGCAGAAGGGCCACACCGTGCGCGTCGACCCCGCCGCCGAGGGCGGGTTCGCCAAGGTCGACCTGCCCATCGAGAAGGGCGAGCCGCTCGCCATCGAGCTCGGCTCCTTCGTCGCCTGCATCCGCGACCGCGGCACCCCCAAGGTCGGGGGCGAGCTGGGGCGCACGGCCCTCGAGGTCGCCCTGCGCATCACCGAGCAGATCCGCGCCGGCATGGCGCGCCGATGAGCGCGTTCCCGCCCATCCCCTCGGAGTTTCCGCGGCCGGTTTCCGGCGGCGTCGACGTCCTGGTGGTCGCGGGCGAGCATTCCGGAGACCAGCACGCCGCCGAGATGGTGCGCGACCTCCGCGCCGCGCGACCCGGCCTCCGGGTGGCGGCCTTCGGCGGCCCCTGCCTGCGCGAGGCGGGCGCCCAGCTGCTGCTGGACATGACCGTCTTCTCCGCGGTGGGCATCGTGGAGGTCGTCTCCGCCTATCCTTTCTACCGCCGGCTGTTCTCGGCCATGCGGGCGTGGACCCTGCGCTGGCGCCCGTCGCTCGTCGTGCTCGTCGACTACCCCGGCCTCAATCTCCGGCTCGCGTCCGAGCTCCGCGCCGCCGGACTCTCGCGGCAGGGCGGGGGAGAGACCGCCGTCATCCAGTACGTCAGCCCGCAGCTCTGGGCCTGGAAGCCGCGGCGCCGTTTTTCGATGGCCCGCGACCTTGATTCGGTCGGAGCCATCTTCCCGTTCGAGACGGACTGCTATGCGGACACCTCCCTCCGGGCCGCGTTCGTGGGACATCCGTTCACCGACCCGCGTCATGTGCCGCCGGTCCGTCACGACGCCGACGGCCCCGTGCTGCTGCTGCCCGGCAGCCGGCCCAAGCCCGTCCGCAAGATCTTCCCCTCGCTGGTGGAGGCGTTCGCCCGCTACCGCGAGCAGGATTCCCGCCGGCGGGCGGTCGTCCTCCACACCGGCGGCGCCGTGCACGCCGAGCTCTACCGCCTGCTCGCGGAGTATGGCGACGCGGCCAAGGGCATCGACCTGCGTCCGGTCGGCGAGGGGCAGACGGCGGCCTGCGCCGCGCTGGTGAGCTCCGGCACGATGTCGCTCTCGGTCGCACTGGCCGGCATCCCCGGCGCGGTCGTCTACCGCGCGAACCCCTTCACCTGGTTCCTCGGTCGCAACGTGGTGGCCCGCGGCGTGGACCGGCTCGGGATCGCCAACATCCTGCTCAAGCGCGACGCCTGGCCCGAGTTCCTCCAGTCGGCCTGCGAGCCCGAGGCCCTGGCCGCGCGCCTCCGCGCCTGCATCGCCGAGCCCGAGACCCGCACGCGCGCGGTGGCTGACGCCGCCGAGCTGCGGGCGATGCTCTCCGCCCGTCCCGGATCCACTCCCGCCGAATGGGCGGCCTCCTTCCTGCCATGAGGCGCGTCGCGGTGCTCGGGTGCGGCTACGTCGGCTCGCGCGTGCTGCGCCTCCTGAGGGCCCGCGGCGTCCCCGCCGTCGGCGTGGTGAGGTCCGCCGCCTCCCGCGATGCCCTCGCCGCGGAGGGCCTCGACTGCGTCGCGCTGGACATGGATGCCGCGGACTGGTCGGAGCTCGGGAACGCCTTCGACTGCGTCGTGTACGCCGCCAGCGCGGGCGGCGGCGGGCCCGAGGCCTATGTCGCCGCATACGACACCCGCGTCCGGCGTGCCGTCGCCTGGGCCCGGCAGGCCGGCGCGGAGCGGTTCGTCTTCACCAGCTCCACCGGCGTCTACCGTCAGGACGGCGGCGTGACCGTCGACGAGGATTCGCCCGCGGGCGGCGATCCGACCTCCGATGCCATCCTCGCCGGCGAGGCTGCGACGGCCGCCTCGGGCATCGCGTTCACGCGCGCCCTCCGCTTCGGCGGCCTTTACGGACCTGGCAGGCACTACCTCCTCGATGCGTTCCGTCGGGGCGAGACCGTGGTCGGCGGCCGATCGGACCATCTCATCAACTACCTGCACGGCGACGATGCGGCCGCCTCGGTCGTGGCCGCGCTTGAGTCGGGCCCGGCGGGATTCCGCGTCTACAACGTCACCGACGGCCGGCCCCTGACCAAGGCGGACCTGGCCCGCTGGATTGCGCAACGCCTCGGACTTCCGCCGCCCACCTTTGTTCCCGATGCCGAGGCCGGACCCCGCATGAGGCGGGGCGGGAGGTCCCAGCC
>JBJTIX010000108.1:0-1744 GCA_046095205.1 Opitutia bacterium | reverse complement strand
GAGACCGGGCAGTGCGTCGCGGTGGATCTGCTGGGCGTAGTAGCCCGTGAGCAGCGAGGAGCGTGAGGGCCAGCATCGCGCGGTGTTGTAGAACTGCGTGAAGCGCACCCCGTTGGCGGCCAGGCCGTCGAGGTTGGGCGTCGCGATCTCGCCGCCGTAGCAGCCGAGGTCGGAATCGCCGAGGTCGTCGGCCATGAACATCACCACGTTGGGCTTGGCGGGCGCGGCGACGGCCGCGGCGGCCGCGACGAGCGCGGCGACCAGGGCGAGGGGGCGGAGGGGGCGCATGGCTTACTTGGCCTGGGGCGCCTTCTTCTTGGCGGGCGGGTTCTTGCCCTGGGCGCTGACGACCTTGGGCTTGTCGATCTTCTTCGCGCCGGCGGGAAGGGCGGCCTGGTCGAAGGCGAGCACCGCGCCGTCGTCGAGGGTCCTGAGCAGCACCTGCTTGACGTAGGTCTTGTGCGGGTTGCCGGCGTGGAGCTGGATGGCGATGAGGCCCTCGAGCGCGCGGTTCTTCTCGTCGTGGTCGATGAAGACGGAGGTCGTCTGGCCGTTGACCTTGTGCTCGAGGCGGTTGCCGCGGGCGATCACCGTGAACTCATTGTACCGGGAGATGTCGGCCTGCACCCGGGGGCGTTCGCCGACCTGCCAGCGCTGTCCGGCCGGGTCCATCACGACGTCGACGCCGGTGTAGCCGAAGATGCCGCGGCCGCGCTCCTCGTAGGTCATCGCGGTGTGGACGTCGGTCGGATGCACGTCGCACTGGTAGCCGAGGATCGTCCAAGGGGTGACCTCGGGCAGCCGGCGGCTGCGGTACTGGACGCCGGAGTTGTTGTCGCCGACGACCTTGACCGTCGCGCGCAGCTCGAAGTCCTTCACCTTGCCGTTCCAGATGAGGAAGGAGTTGGTCTTGGGCTTGCCGACCTCGCTGGTGCCGACGATCACGCCGTCCTCGACCTGCCAGAGGCCGGGTTCGCCGTCCCAGCCGGAAAGGTCCTTGCCGTTGAACAGGGGCGTGAAGCCGTCCTGGGCGACGGCCTGGGCGACGAGTGAAAGGAGTGCCAGGGTGAGCGGTCTCATGGGGTCCCGCACATTGAACCCGCCCGCAGGGGAAAGCCAGCCCTTCGAAAGCCGGTCCCCCTCCTTTTTCCCTCAAAAAGGCGGAACTGCCCCAGGCCCCCGCGGGCGGGGTCATCCGGGAGATGTGGTTCAGAGTCCGATGAAGACCAGATTGCCCGCCTTGCTGTCGGGCACGATCAGCACGCCGGCCTTCTCGTCGAGGAAGTGGTCGGCGGCGGACAGCAGGCCCTGTGCGAGCTCGGTCTGTCCGGAACCGTCCGCTTCGTAGCGGGTGACGCGCCCAGTCATGACTTCGGAAACGTAGAAGCGCCCCTTGCTGTCGTGGACGATCCCGTCGCCGGAGCGGTGGCCCTTGGCGATCGTCTTCCACTTGCCCTTGTTCCATTCGAGCACGTCGCCGGTGAAGAACTCGGCGATGCGGATGCGCCCGTTGGGCAGGGCGTCGATGCCGTTCGGATTGAGCATCTTGGGCGTGGGGGCGATGACCTCGGTGACCTTGCCCTCGAGGGTGACCTGGAAGACGCGCGCGACGACCGGGATGGCCTTGTGCTCGGCGCTGCCGACGGCGAACAGCTTTCCGTCGGGGCCGCGCATCTTGGTCACGGCGCCCATGTCGGTGATCAGCACGCTCTTCTTGTCGGGCGAGACCACGACGTCGTTGAGG
>JBJTIX010000107.1:0-14681 GCA_046095205.1 Opitutia bacterium | reverse complement strand
GGGTACAATAACGTGCAGGGCGTGCGCCGCACCGCCGAGGAGCAGCGAAAACTTTTCCACCTTCCCGAAGGCTTCGAGATCGAGCTCTTCGCCCAGGAGTCGCCCGGTTTCGGCAAGTTCGTCCTGCTCATCTTCGACCAGCAGGGTCGCGCCTGGTCGAGTACCGCGCTGGAGTATCCGGTCGACGCCAACGAGAACCCGGCCGCGGCCGAGGCCCTGTATAAATCGAAGGCGCGCGACAAGGTCATCGTCTTCGATCGCCCGTTCGCCGGCGGCCCGCAGGAGCCCCGCGTCTTCGCCGACGGGCTCGCGATCCCCGAGGGAGTGCTGCCTTACAAGGATGGCGCGATCGTCCAGCACGGCCACGACGTGGTCTTCCTGCGCGACACCGACGGCGACGGCAAGGCCGACAAACGCGAGGTGCTCCTGACCGGCTTCGGCGTCCAGGACTCGCACCTGTTCCCGCACCAGTTCACGCGCGCCCCGGGCGGTTGGTTCTGGCTGGCCCAGGGTGCCTTCAATTCCGGCAAGGTGATCACCACCAAGGGCGAGAGCATCGATTTCCCAAGCACGCGCATGGCGCGCTTCCGCCCGGATGGCAGTTTCTTCGAGCCCACCAGCACCGGGCCTTGCAACATCTGGGGCTTGGTCCTGACGGGGCAGGGGGAGGCCTTCATCCAGGAGGCCAACGATTACGGCTACCCGGTGATGCCGTTCCATGAGTACGCCTGGTACCCCGGCTGCGCCGACCGCCTCGCGAAGTCCTACCAGCCGCCCTTCCCGGTCCAGGCGCCGCAGTTCAAGATGGGCGGCACCGGCCTGAGCGGCCTCGCCCTGAGCGATCCCGGTGTCTGGCCCAAGGGCTACGCCGACGTGATGTACGTGGCGAACCCGATCACCTCCAAGGTCAACGCGATCCAGATGAAGCGCGACGGTGCCGGCTACTCGCTCGAGAAACTCGCGGACCTCGTCACCTGCGACGACCCGTTCTTCCGCCCGATCGCGATGACGATGGGCCCCGATGGCTGCCTCTACGTGATCGATTGGTACAACAAGATCATCAGCCACAACGAAGTGGCGAGGAACCATCCCGACCGCGACAAGCAGTCCGGTCGCATCTGGCGCGTCAAGCCTGCCGGCTATGCGGCGCCCGCCGTTCCCGATTACACCAGGCTCCCCTCCGCCGACCTCATCGCCCGCCTGGGCTCGAAGATCGCCGCCGACGCCCACCTCGCCTGGCAGACGCTCGCCGACCGTCCGGCGGATGAGGCGACGACCGCCGCGCTCAGCGCCATCGCCGACGACGCTTCGGCTCCCGCCGCCCGGCGCATCCAGGCGCTCTGGGTCCTGGGCGAGCACGGACAGAAGATCGGGCCGCTCTGCCAGCGCCTGCTCAAGGATTCCAACCGGAACGTCCGTCGCGAGGCCGTCAACGGGCTCCGCCACGTCGGCGCCTGGTCGCCCCACCTCGCCGATCTCGCCGCGCTCGCCGGCGACGCGGACGCCGAAGTGCGCGCCGCCGCCATCCGTGCGTTGGGCGAGGCCTCCGCGCGCGACCCCGGGGCGCTCGGCGTGCTCATGGCCTTCGCGAAACCCTCGCTCGACGGGCCGGTTTCGCCGGATCGACGCGGCCAGCCCATCAAGGTGGGCGCCGCCTATGAGCGCGAGTTCGAGCGCTACCTCGTCCGCATGTATCTCGAGCGCCAGCCCGAGGCCGTCGCCGCCTTCCTGGCCTCCGACGCGGCGAAGTCCATGCCCGCCGAGGGCCGCATGTTCGCCGCCCTCGCGCTCGACCCCAAGGTCGGCGCTCCGCTGGTGGCCCGTCTGGTCGGCCAGCTCGACCGCGCACCGGGGCCCGACGAGCTGCTCGCGGTCGCCAAGACCCTCGACCGCCCGGAGAGCGCCGCGGTCCTCGGGCAGCTGCTCGCCCAGCCCGCCGTCCGCGCACGCGTGGCCGAACTCCTGCTCGTCTTCAGGACCGACCTCGATTCCGCGAAGGTCGCGCCGGTGGTCTCCGACGCCGTCCGCTCGCTGCTCGCCACCGATGCGGCCGGCCGCACGCTGGCCGTGCAGCTCATCGGAGGCTTCCAGCTGCAGGCCTTCGAGGAGCAGCTGCTCGCGCACATCGGCGGCGAGGGCGCCCGCCGCGAGGCCCTCATCGCACTGCAGCAGCTGCGCACGTCCAAGCCGTCGCTGCTCATCCCGCTCATCGGCAAGTCCTCGCCCGAAATCTCCCGCCTGGCCCTGGCGGCGCTGGTCGCATCTCGCTCCGAAGAGGCCGCCGGCCTCGCCCTGGGGCTTTACCCCTCGCTCGACCTGAATGACCGCAGGACCGTGCTCGAGGGGATCAGCGGCACCAAGGCCGGCGCCAAGGCCGTGGCCGCGGCGCTCGCCGCCGGCACCGTGGTCGCGGCGGAGGTGGACCCTTCGGCGGCCGAGAAGCTCGCCATCGCGCTCGGCGACGGGCCGGAGCTCGCCGACGTTTCCGCCCGTCTGGGCGGAGTCTTCCGCAGCGTGCTCGCCCTCGACGGCACCAACGACGCCGTCGCCAGGGGCGGGCTCACGCTCAAGGGGCCCTTCACCGTGGAGACCTGGGTGCGGCTCGACGGCCGCATCGACAACAGCGACAGCATCCTCGGCGCCCCCGGCATCCTCGACCTCAACTTCGCCGGCGGGATCTTCCGCGCGTACATGGGCGCGAAAATCCATGACGCCGTGATCGCCTCCAAGCCCGTCTCCTCGGGCATCTGGACGCATGTCGCCGTGACCCGCGACGCCGCGGGCGTCATCCGGCTTTATCAGGACGGAGATCCCGTCGGCACGTCGAAGGCGGCCCACGGCCATGACCTCGCCGGCCTGACCATCGCCTGGTCCACGCCCCAGGGAGGCACGCAGGGCGCACTGGCTGAGTTCCGCATCTGGAATGTCGAGCGCAAGCCCGCCGAGGTTCGGTCCCACATGACCCGCACTTTCGCCGGCGAGAGGACGTCGCCGAACGGACTCGTCTTCGTCTCCTCCGCCGGCGACGCGGCCTGGGGCGGGCTCGGCAAGGGCGCTAAGATCGTGCGCACCACCGACGCTCCGCCGCTGCTCAATGCGACGCAGTTTGCGGCGCTCGAGGCCCGCACCGCGCGCCTCGCCCGTCTGGCGCAGCAGGGCGGCGATGCGGCCAGTGGCCGCGCGGTCGCCGCGCTCTGCCAGTCTTGCCACGCGATCAACGGACAGGGCGGGCTCATCGGGCCCAACCTCTCCGGTGCGGGCGCCATGGGCATGGAGGCCGTCATCCGCAACATCGTCGACCCCAACGCCGCCATCGAGGCCGCCTATCGCATCTTCCGCATCGAGACGAAGGCCGGCGAGGTCGTCGAGGCCTTCTACGTCTCGGAGGACGCGACGGCCTACGTCATCCGCCAGCCCGGCGGCCCCGACCGCCGCGTGCCCAAGGCCGAGGTGCGCTCCACGAAATATCTCCGTCGGTCGCTCATGCCCGAGGGGCTGCTCGACGGCCTGCCTGATGAGCAGGTCTCGGATCTCTTCGCCTATCTGAAGACCCTCAAGTAAGATTGCAGGGCTAGGGCCAGGGCTAGGTGATATGGGTGAGCGGGGCAGGGTTCACCTGTCTCCTCTTCTAGCCCTAGCCCAAGCCCTGTCCCTAGCCCTATCGAGGCCTTCTTCGCTTGCCGAAGGGGCGGGGCGTCATACGGCTTGGTGCATGTCCGTCTGGTTCAATCCTGCGCGCGAACTCGACGCCCTGCTGCGTCGTGCGGCGGAGGCCGTGCCTGCGCTCGGCCCGGGCTTCAACCCCGAGCTCAAGCCCTCGGATCCACGGCACGCGGATTTCCAGGCCAACGGCGTCCTCGCCGCTGCCAAGGCGGCCAAGGCCAATCCGCGGGCCCTCGCCACGGCGCTCGTCGAAGCCGTCCGCGCCCAAGGCGGACTCGATGACAAGCTCGTCCAGATGGAAGTCGCCGGCCCGGGCTTCATCAATTTCAAGCTCACGCCCGCCGCCCTCGGCGCCTGGCTCCGCGAGTATCGCGACGAATCCAAGTGGCGCGCCGGCGCGGCCCGCCTGATGGGCGGCCGCAAGGTCGTCATCGATTATCCTTCGCCGAACACCGCCAAGCAGATGCACGTCGGCCACCTGCGTCCGATCGTCATCGGCGAGGCCGTCGCCCGGCTCATCGAGTTCTGCGGCGCCGACCTCGTGCGTGACAACCACATCGGGGACTGGGGCACCAACTTCGGCATCCTGATCCTCGCCATCCGCCGCGCAGGCTTCCGTCTCGACGCCGCCAGCCCCACCGCGCTCGAGGATCTGGAGCGTCTCTACAAGGAGGGCAGCGCCGCCACCAAGGCCGACCCGGCCCTCATGGACGCCGCCCGCGCCGAGCTCGCGAAGCTCCAGTCCGGCGACCCGGACAACACCGCGCTCTGGAAGCAGATCGTCGAGGTCTCCAACGCCGCCTGCCAGCGCATCTACGACCAGTTCGGCCTGAAGACCGACGTCATCCTCGGCGAGTCCTTCTACCGCGACAAGGTCGACCGGGTCTACGCCGAGCTCGCGAAGCACGGGCTGGCCGAGGAGAGCGAGGGCGCCCTCGTGGTCTGGCATGACGAGGAGCCCCGCTTCTCGCGCGACGCCGAGACCAAGATGCCCTTCATCGTCCGCAAGAAGGACGGTTCCTCCAACTACGCCTCGACCGACCTCGCCACGCTCCTCCACCGCGCCGAGCACTTCAGGGCCGACGAGGTCGTCTACGTGACCGACGGCCGTCAGCAGGATCATTTCCAGCAGCTCTTCCTCACCGGCGCCAAGTGGTTCAAGGCCTCGGGCCGCAAGCTGCCGCGCCTCCGCCACGTCTGGTTCGGCACGATCCTCGGCGAGGACGGCAAGGCCATCAAGACGAAGTCCGGCGACCCCGTCCGCCTGCAGGAGCTCATCGACGAGGCCGCGGCCAAGGCCTACGAGGCCGTGACCGCGAAGAGCCCCGACCTGCCGGAGGCAGAGCGTCGCGCCATCGCCCGCGCGGTGGGCGTCGGCGCGCTGCGTTACGCCGACCTGTCCTCGAACCGCACGATGGACTACACCTTCTCGTGGTCCAAGCTGCTCGCCTTCGAAGGCAACACCGCGCCCTACCTGATGTATGCGGGCGTCCGCGTCCGCTCCATCTTCCGCAAGGCGGGCCTGGCGGTGGGGCAGGGCGAGGAGGGCGCCGACGATCCCGTCACGCCCGCCGAAATCGCGCTCGCCCGCAAGCTCGTGGCCTTCACCGCCGCGCTCGACCAGTCGCTCGAGGAGCTCCGTCCGCACCACCTCTGCACCTACCTGCACGAACTGGCCTCGGCCTACGGGGCGTTCTACGCCGCCGACAGCGTCATCGTGGACGAGCCCGCCGTGCGCGCCCGCCGCCTCATGCTTTGCGCCCGCACCTCCGCCGTGCTCGAGTGCGGCCTCCGGCTTCTCGGCATCGAGCCCCTGGAACGGATGTAAGCGCCGCACGGGGGCAAGTGGGCACGGGGGCAACTTTTTGACCCTTTGTCACCTCGCCCATCGGACCCCTCGGCCTTTTGCAGGTAGACCGCCGCGGAGTTCGGGCTATAAAACCCTCACCCCATGGAGACTCCTGCCCTGAAGTCCGAACGCCTGCTCTCGCTCGACGCCCTGCGCGGCTTCGACCTCTTCTGGATCGTCGGCGGACATGGCGTCCTCCTCGCGCTCTACAAGCTGACCGAGTGGGGCTGGCTGGGCGCGGTCGATGCGCAGCTCAAGCACGTCGAGTGGCACGGCTTCCAGGCCTACGACCTTATCTTCCCGCTGTTCCTGTTCATGGCCGGCGTGTCGACGCCGTATTCCCTGACGCGTCGACTGACGGAAGGCGCCCGCGCCGAAGTCTGCCGTAAGGTCGTGCAGCGCGGGCTCATCCTCGTCCTGCTCGGCATCATCTATAACAACGGCCTCCAGTGGAAGGGCCTCGAGAACATGCGCTTCGGCAGCGTGCTCGGCCGCATCGGGCTTGCGGGCATGTTCGCCCAGCTGATCTTCGTCTTCAACTTCACGTCCCCGAAGCGGCTCTGGGCCTGGTTGGCGGGCGTCCTCCTCGGCTACTGGGGCATCATGTCCTTCGGGCATGCGCCTGGTTTCGCCGCGGGCGACCTGACGATGGAGGGCAACTTCGCCAGCTACGTCGACCGTCTGCTCCTGCCCGGCAAGCTCCACAAGGGCGTCCATGACCCGGAGGGCCTGCTCGCGATCCTGCCCGCCATCGGCAACGCCCTGCTCGGCATCCTCGCCGGACTCTGGCTGCGACTTTCCGCGCAGGAGGTCTCAGGCGACCGCAAGGCCGCGGGCCTGGCCGTCGCCGGCCTGGCGCTGCTTGCCGTCGGCGGACTCTGGAGCTTCGTCTTCCCCCTGAACAAGAACCTCTGGACCAGCTCCTTCGTCCTGTGGACCTGCGGGTGGGGCAGCCTCCTCCTGGCCTTGTTCTATTGGACCATCGACGTCCGCGGCTGGGCTCGCGGCTTCGGCGCCTTCTTCGCCGTCATCGGCATGAACTCTGTCCTCATCTACATGTCGTCGAAGTTCCTCAGCTTCGATTTCACCGCCCAGGCGATCTTCGGCGGCCTCGCCCGCGCCTTCCCGCCGGCCGTCGCGTCGCTGGTCCTGGTCGCCGGCGCCTTCGCCGTGAAGTGGGCGCTGTTCTGGTTCCTCAAGCGTCAGCAGATCTTCCTGCGGGCGTAAGGGGCGCACCGGGGTCTTCGCTTGTCTTATTTCTGCGCCCGCGGACGCTGTCGGCATGGATGAACCTGAGCTCAGGGTCACGCGGGGCGCCATCATCGCCCGCGGCCTGCGCTGCGCCTGCCCCAACTGCGGCGAGCGCGGACTGCTCGCCTCCTGGTTCCGCCTCGGCAAGGCCTGCCGTAGCTGCGGGATGGACCTGGAGCGGTCCCACGGCTTCTACTCCGGCACCACCTCGATCGGCTATGTGGCCGCGATTGTCATCGTCCTGCTGCCGCTCTGCTTCCTGGTGGTGAACGACGTCATCGGGGCGCGCGCGGCGGTGCTGATCGGCATGTTCGGTTCGGCGGCGCTGATCGTGGCCGCCTACCCCGTCATGCTCTGCTGGATGGTGGCCGCCTGCCACGTGGTCCTGCCCGGCGACCTGCCCGCCAACGGGGGCACCGGGCGGAGGGGAGAGGATTGACATCCATCATCTTATCATGATAAGAAGATGGGAATGAGGAACAGCCCTCTTTCGGACGTCTTCCGCCGCCCCGGCCGCCCCGCGGTCTCGGTGGAGTTCTTCCCGCCCAAGGACGAGACGGCCGGGCAGGCGATGCTCGAGGCGGCCCGCACGCTGAAGGGGCTGGGCGTGGACTTCGCCTCGATCACCTACGGAGCGGGCGGCTCGTCCCGTGACACCACCCTTCATTACGGGGCCAGGCTGGTCGAGATGGGCTATCCCATGGTCGGCCACCTGACCTGCGTCGGGCACACGCGGCAGGAGCTCTCCGAACTGGTCGCCCGTTACGATGACGCCGGCTTCGCGGGCATCCTGGCGCTGCGCGGCGATCCGCCCAAGGGCCAGCAGGGCTTCGTCCGCCATGCGGGAGGCTTCGCCCACGCGCATGAGCTCGTGCGCCTGATCCGGGAGGAGCGCCCCGGCCGTTTCGCCGTCTCCGTGGCGGGATTTCCGGAGCGCCACCCCGACTCCCCGGACGACCTATCCGACGTGCGTCATCTGGCCGGCAAGGTCGCCGCCGGCGCCGACTTCGTCACGACCCAGCTCTTCCTGGACAACGCCGACTACCTGCGCTTCGTCGCGCGGGCCAGGGCGGCCGGCGTCCGGGTCCCCCTGGTGCCGGGCATCATGCCCGTGCTCTCCCTGCGGCAGGCGCGCAGCTTCTGCGGCTTCTGCAAGGCCCGGATCCCGGCCGCCCTTGAGCGCGAGCTGGAGGCGTGCGGCGAGGACGAGGAGGCGCAGCGCCGCGTGGGCGTGCGGTGGGCCGTCTCGCAGGCGCGCGGGCTGCTCGCGGCGGGCGCGCCCGGGCTGCACGTCTACGTCCTGAACCGCACCAAGTCGGCGCAGGAGCTGTTCGCGGCCCTGCGCGACTGAGCCGGGCCAATAGAGGTTTGTCATCCCGGCGCGGCGGGGATGGGATGCCTCATGAGCGCACCCCAGGAGATCGGCGTCCCCGGCTGGCGGCGCGGCTTCTGGTGCCTCATGGCGACGCAGTTCCAGAACGCCTTCAGCGACAATGCCCTGAAGAACCTCGTCATCCTCCTCGTCATGGCCCGGCCGATGTCCGAGGAGGACCGTCACGGTCAGGTCGCCCTCATCGGCGCGCTGTTCGCCGCGCCCTTCATCCTGTTCTCGATGCTGGGCGGATGGATGGCCGACCGGTTCAGCAAGCGTTCGGTCATGTCGGGCGTGAAGGCGGCCGAGGTAGGCATCATGCTGTTCGCGGCCGCCGCGCTCTGGCTGCGTTCGCCGTCGATGGAGTTCGCCGCGGTGTTCCTCATGGGCACCCACAGCGCGATCTTCGGGCCCTCCAAGTACGGGGTGCTGCCGGAGATCCTGCCTCCGGGCCGCCTCTCCTGGGGCAACGGGATCCTCGAGCTGCTGACCTTCCTCGGAATCATCCTGGGCATCGTCGCCGGCGCCTTCTTCGCCGAGCGTCTCGCCGCCGCGCCCGGTCTCGCGGGGCTCATCCTGACCGGCCTCGCGGTCGCGGGCTGGATTGCCAGCCGCGGCGTCACGGCGGTGCCGGCCGCCGCGCCCGGCCGCCCGCTGCCCGCGAATCCCCTCGCCGAATTCCTGCGGCGGCTCGGTCTGATGCGCCGTGACCGCGACCTCTGGCGGGCGAACTGGGGCAACGCCGGCTTCTTTTTCCTCGCGGCCCTGGTGCAGGCCAACGTCCTCATCTACGCGCGCGACGTGCTGCGGCTCGGCGAGACCGACACCGGCCTCCTGAGCGCGTCCCTCGCGCTGGGCATCGGCTTCGGAAGCCTCGCGGCCGGCTACGCCTCGCGCGGCCGCATCGAATACCGGCTGGTCCCCCTCGGCGCGGTCGGGCTCGCCCTCAGCTCCGTGCCGCTCGGCTGGCCCGGCGTGGGCGTGAACGGTTTCGCCGCCGGACTCGTCGCGCTGGGCTTCTCGGCCGGCCTCTTCATCGTCCCCATCGCGGCGGTGCTGCAGCACCGTCCTTCGGCCGAGGAGAAGGGCGCCGTGCAGGGCGCGGCCAACCTGCTCAGCTTCATCGGCATCCTGGCCGCCTCGGGCGCGCAGTGGCTGGCGTTCCGCTGCGGATTCGGCTCGGGCGAGGTCTTCTGGCTCTGCGGCGCCAGCGCGCTCGCGATCGGGGCCTACTCCGCGGTCTCGCGGGGCAGGTTCATCGACGCGGAAGGCTGAGCCGCCTCAGACTTCGGCGAGGATCCTGCGCCTGATCTCCTCCACCGGCATCGCGGCCAGCTGCGCCGGGGTGAGGCGGGTGGGATTCAGCGGGGGAAGGGCGGTGATGCGCTCGCTCAGCGTCAGGTTGCGGTTGGCCGCGACCTCGTCGACGCGGTCCACGGGCGTGAACCGCGGGGCGGACTTCAGCACCTCGGGCTTCTCGCGGATGAGCGCGCCGATGGCGATGACCGCCTCGGCGAAGCGGTCGAGCTCGGCCTTGGTGTACGACTCCGTCGGCTCGATCATCAGCCCAAAGACCTCGGGGAAGGCCACCGTCGGGGCGTGGAAGCCGAAGTCCAGGAACAGCTTGCCCACGCGCGCGATCACCGAGGCGCGGGGCACGCCGGCGGCCTCCGCGCGGCGGAAGTCCTCCTCGGTGAGCGTGAGGATGAACTCGTGCATGCGCGGGACGCCGTCGGCCCCCGCCGGCAGGGAGGGGAAGTGCGCGCCGAGGCGCGAGTGGAGGTAGCGGCTCGAGAGCACCGACATCGCGGCCATGCGGCGCACGCCCTCCTTGCCGAGGCGGCGCAGGTAGGTCAGCACGCGCACCTTGTGGGCGAAGTTGCCCCAGTGGCGATGGAAGGAGCCGATGGACTTCGCCGGACGCACGGCGACGAAGCGCCCGTCGCGCCTCTCGACCTGATGGCCGGGCAGGAAGTCGACCAGGCGCGCGGACACGGCCACGATGCCGTCGCCGGGGCCGCCCCCGCCGTGCGGCACGGTCCAGGTCTTGTGCAGGTTGTTGTGGACCGCGTCCACCCCCAGCGCTCCGAGGTCCACCCAGCCCGCGATGGCGTTCATGTTGGCGCCGTCCATGTAGACGAGGCCGCCGACGCGGTGGATCTCGTCGGCCATCCTCTTGAAGTAGGTCTCGAAGACGCCCGAGGTGATCGGGTTGGTCACCATCATGCCGGCGACGCGCGGACCGAATTCGGCGATCTTCTCCGCGAAGTCGGCCTGGTCCACGCGGCCGTCGGGCAGGGCCTTGAGGATGACGATGCCGGTAGGCGAGCCGTCGGCCCGCTTCCCGGTGACGTAACCGGCGGTCGTGGCCGTGGCGAAGTTCGTGCCGTGCGCGGTCGCGGGGATGAGCAGGACGTCGCGCGTCTCGCCCTTGGCGCGGTGGTAGGCCTGGAAGAGCTTGAGCCCGACCAGTTCGCCCTGGGCGCCCGCGACCGGCTGGGTCGTCAGCCCGGCGAGGCCGGTGATCCTGCGGAACCATTCCTGGATTTCCCAGAGCAGGGCGAGGGAGCCCTGCGAGTCTTCGGCCGGCGCCTGCGGATGCAGTCCGGTGAAGCCCGGCAGGCCGGCGGCCCAGTCGTTCACGTGCGGGTTGTACTTCATCGTGCACGAGCCGAGCGGGAAGCAGCCCGTGTCGGGGGAGACGTTCAGTTCGCCGAGGCGGAGGTAGTAGTCCTTGAGCTCCGCGAGGCCGAAGGAGGGGAGTCCGACGGGTCCTTCGCGCAGCAGGCGGGCGGGCACCTTGCTCAGCTCGGCGGGGGCTCCGGCCTTGCCGTAGAGACCTTCGAAGAAGGCGACCAGACGGTCGCAGTCGGCGACGCTCTGCACGTCGCTGAAGGAGACCTTGAGCAGATGGCAGCCGCAGGGGGTGCGCCCGGTGACGTCGACACCGACGTGCAGGCCGGCGGCCCGCCCCTTGGCGATCACCGCGGCGGCCGACTCCGGCAGCATCAGGCAGAACTCGTTCCAGAAGGCCTCCTTGGCGTAGCACACGCGCAGTCCGGGCACCGCGTGCAGGCGCGCGGCGGCGCGGTGCGCGAGGTCGCGTCCGGCGGCGCACGACTCGGCCATGCCCTTCTCGCCGCGGGCGAGGACCGCCGCGCCGGCGATGGTGGCGATGAAGGCCTGGTTGGAGCAGATGTTGGAGGTGGCCTTGTCCTTGCGGATGTGCTGCTCGCGCGTGGACATGACCATCACGATGCAGTCGCGGCCGGAGCCGTCCATGGCCTTGCCCACGAAGCGCCCCGGGGTCTCGCGGACCTCGTTCTTCTTCTCCGTGTTGTGACGGACGGCGAAGAGGCCGAGGCCCGGTCCCCCGAAGTTGGGCCCGATCGCGAGGTGCTGCCCCTCGCCGACGACGATGTCGGCGCCGCGGCGACCGTAGGCGGCCGGAGGCTTGAGGCCGCCGGTCGCCAGCAGCAGGGGGTCGACCACCGCCACGGCCCGGATGCCCGCGTCGGCGCAGGCGTCGGTGAGCGCGTCGACGTCCTCGAGCAGGCCGAGGGCGTTGACCTGGGGGAAGATGAACGCGGCGAGGGAACGCCCCAGGCGGGCGGCGGCCTCCTTGACCGAGGCGGCGGCGATGCGTCCGGTGTCGTCGTCCGCCCGCAGGAACTCCAGGCGCACCGAGGTGCCCTCGACGTGCGTGCGCAGGACCTCGAGGTCGGAGGGCAGCAGGTTGGCGGAGACGAGGACCGTGTTGGCCTCGGCGTCGGCCATCCTCACGGAGCAGACGGCCGCCTCGAAGAGGGCGCTCGCCCGGTCGGAAAGCGAGGAGTTCTCCGCGTCGAAGCCGGTGAGCTGGGCCATCGCCGACTGGTAGAGCCAGTGGGTGATGAGCGTGCCCTGGGAGCGCTCGGGCTGGTAGGGGGTGTAGGAGGTGGTGAGGTTGCGGATCGAGCAGACGTGCCCGACGATCTCATGCACGCGGTAGGCCTGCAGTCCGTCGCCCAGGAAGGCCGTGCGGACGTTGTTCAGCGAGGCGAGCGACTCCATCGAGTCGACGAGGGCCTCGTAGGACAGCTCCTCGGGCAGTTCGGGGGGCGACTTGAAAAGCACCCCGGAGTCGATGTGCGAGTAGAGCTCGGGGAAGTCCTTCGATCCTACGGCGGCGAACATCTCCCGTATGTCCCTGTCGCTGGCCGGGACGTAGTGCCGGGCGAGCTCGCGGGGCAGCTTGTTCGGGTCAAAGGGCAGCTTCGCCATGTGCGTATGAAGGTTTTTGAAAGACCTGCCGTAGCCCGCAACCATCCCCCGGCCCCGGGTGGGGGTATTAGGCCGTAATGCCCCCTTCATAAGCCCCAGTCCAAGCCGGCGGTTGCCTCCGTCGCCCTGCGGGGCACTTTTCGACCATGACCAGGCAGGAGCGAGCCGACTACGTGGCCCGGGAGCTGGCCCGGCTCTACCCCGCCACGCCGATCCCTCTGGATCATTCCGACGCCTTCACCCTGCTGGTGGCGGTGGTGCTGTCGGCCCAGTGCACGGACAAGAAGGTCAACGAGGTCACGCCCGCCCTTTTCGCCGAGGCAGGCACGCCGGCCAAGATGGCCCGGATGAGCGAGGCGAGGGTGCTCACGCTGATCAGGGAGCTCGGCCTCGCGCCCCAGAAGTCCAAGGCCTTGGTCGGCCTGGGCAGGATGCTCATGGAGAGGCATGGCGGCGCCGTTCCGCGGACCTTCGAGGAGCTGGAGGAGCTGCCCGGCGTAGGCCACAAGACGGCCTCGGTCGTCATGGCCCAGGCCTTCGGCGTTCCGGCCTTCCCCGTGGACACGCACATCCACCGTCTGGCGAAACGTTGGAAGCTCAGCCCCGGCAGGTCCGTCGAGCAGGTGGAACGCGACCTCAAGCGGGTCTTTCCCGAGGACGCCTGGAACCAGCTTCACCTCCGCATCATCTTCTACGGACGTGAGCATTGCACCGCGCGCGGATGCGACGGGAAGACATGCGGGATCTGCGCGGCGCTGGCTAAGAAATAGTGGACTGAATGGATCGCTGAGTTGAGGACTGCGTAGAGGACTGAATGGATTGAAAAATAAAAGACATCGACCGCGTGAATCGCCTCCATTCAGGCCTCCATGCAGTCCTCTACGCCGCCCTCAACTCAGTGATCTACGCTCAAGCCCTGATAAGGGCTTCATGCCTCGCCCTGAATTCGTCGCTCCAGGCGGCGGGCTGATGGGTCTTGCCGTCCATGCGGCAGACGGTGCGGGAGGCCCTGGCGTGCAGGACGGAGGAGTCCGCGCTCCTGAACTCGAAGTCCACCGTAAGCCCCGCCGCACGCACTTTGCGCACGCTGAGCACGATCCGCAGGTCGCATTCGGGGCGCACGGGGGCGAGGTATTGCAGTTCCAGGTCGCGGACGACCACGTAGACGTCGGGTGCGACGGCCGGATCGAGGGTGTCCTTGCCCATGAGGGCGACGAACAGCGACTTCTGCGCCCGCTCCATCAGCAGCACGTAGTGCGAGTGATGCAGGATGCCGAGGCCGTCGGTCTGGTCGAACCAGGTCCTCATCGTGACGACGAAGGTCTTGTCGGGCTGGATTCCGTCGGCGGGCATGGCGTGAGGGATGGGGTGAAACGCTCCCGGGGCAAGAGAACGCGTCACTTCGTCCGCAGGGTCGCGGCGAGGCGGTCGAGTTCGGCCCAAGTGTCGACGGCGGGCCTCAGCCCGAGGTCGCGGCGGGCGGCGGAGACGTCGAACCAGTGGTCCTTGGCGAGCTCGACCGCGACGAAGCGCGTCATCGGCGGTTCGCCCTTGATTCGCAGCAGGGTCCAGGCCGCCTCGAGGACGGCGCCCAGGCGGTAGGCGGAGCCCAGTCCGATCCGGCGGTCGAGGGGCCTTTCTCCGGCCCCGACCAGCAGGCGGTTGATGAACTCCCAGAGCTTCACCGGCTCGCCCTGCGAGAGGAAGTAGGCCTTCCCGTTGGCGCGTCCGGCGAGCAGCGCGTCCAGCGCCCCGAGGTGGGCGTCGGCGGCGGTGTCGACATGCGTGACGTCGACGCGGTTCTAGCCGTCGCCGACGATGCGCAGCCTGCCCGCCCGGGCGCGCACGAGGATGCGGGGGAAGATGTGCGGGTCGCCCGGGCCCCAGATCAGGTGCGGCCGGAGGGCGCACACCTTCAGCGTCGCGGAGGCGGCCCGGAGCGCGAGCTCCTCGGCGACGGCCTTGGTCTCGGCGTAGGCGCAGAGCCAGTCGCGGCCGTAGGGCAGCGACTCGTCGGCGCCGCGGAAGGGGCCGCCGTTGAAGACGACGCTCGGCGTGCTGGTATGCACGAGCGTGCGGACCCCGTGGGCCCCGCAGGCCTCGACCACGTGTCGGGTGCCGTCGATGTTGGCGGCCACGTAGTCCTTCCACGCGCCCCAGACTCCGGCCTTGGCCGCCACATGGAACACATGGTCGCAGCCCCGCACCGCGGCGTCGACCGCCGCGGGGTCGGCGACGTCTCCCCGGACGAAGGTCACCTTGTCCGCCAGCTCGCCCTCGATC
>JBJTIX010000106.1:0-5310 GCA_046095205.1 Opitutia bacterium | reverse complement strand
GGGACGCGCGGCGGGAACTTCTCGGTCCGGCGCCGGATGGCGGCGATGTGCGCCGGCGTGGTGCCGCAGCAGCCGCCGACGACGTTGACGAGTCCGTCGCGCGCGAAGGTCTCGAGGATGGCCGCGGTGTCCTCCGGACCTTCGGGGAAGCCCGTCGGCGAGAGCGGGTTGGGCAGGCCGGCGTTGGGGTAGCAGGAGACGTAGACGTCCGCCTTCTGCGCCAGCTCGGCGATGTGCGGGCGCATCTGCTCGCCGCCCAGGGCGCAGTTCATGCCGACGCTGAGGGGCCGGGCGTGGCGGACGGAGTTCCAGAAGGCCTCGGTGGTCTGGCCGGTGAGGGTGCGTCCCGAGGCGTCGGTGATGGTGCCGGAGATCATCAGCGGCAGGCGTCGGCCGCGGTCCTCGGAGGCCTCGTCGATGGCGAAGAGGGCCGCCTTGAGCACGAGGGCGTCGAAGACGGTCTCGCAGAGGAGGAGGTCGGCGCCGGCGTCGATCAGGGCGTCGACCTGCTCGCGGTAGGCGTCGCGGACCTGGACGAAGGTGACGTCGCGCCTGCCGGGGTCGTTGACGTCGCGGGACATCGACAGCGTCCGGTTGGTCTGGCCGATGGCGCCGGCGACGAAGGCGTCCTTGCCGGGGTTGGCGGCCTTGAAGGCGTCCGCCGCCTCCCGCGCCACCCTGACCGCGGCGGCGTTCACCTCCTTCGCCAGGTGGGCCATCTTGTACTCGGCCAGGGCGATGGAGGTGCCGTTGAAGGTGTTGGTCTCGATGATGTCCGCGCCGGCGTCGAGGTAGGCGCGGTGGATGTCGCGGATGACGGCCGGCTTGGTGATGACGAGGAGGTCGTTGTTGCCCCTCAGCTCCTTCTTGTGGTCCTTGAACCGATCGCCTCGGTAGTCCTCCTCCGTCAGCTTCAGCTGCTGGATCATGGTGCCCATGGCGCCGTCCAGGTAGACGATGCGCTGGCGGAGGAGCGCCTCGCGGCGCTCGCCGGCCGGGTTCAATGGAAGTCTGTGCCGAGACATCGGCCCTAACGTGGCGCGGTAGGGCGGAGGGTCAAGGCACGGGGCGGTCCTTGTGCGTCATGCCGGCGGATCGGGCCGCCGGCAGCGGGCCAGGTCCTGGGCGCGGTAGAGGACGATCCGCTTGCCCTCGAACTTCTCGTCGCCCCTGAGGAGGGGGCGCAGTTCGAAGGAGAAGGCGGGCGCGAGCCCCGACTTGGCCGCCTCCTCCGCCGCGTCGCCCCCCTGCCAGTAGAGGATGCCGTTCGGCAGGGAGTGCTTCTGGCCGCGCGCCACGAGCTGGCGGGTCTGGTGGACGAAGGTGCGCAGGTCGGCCACGGCGCGGCCGGTCACGAAGTCGTGCTCGTGGCCGAGGGTCTCGGCGCGGGCGTTCCGGGTCTCGACGTTGCGGAGGCCGAGGCGGTCGGCGATGTCGCGCACGACCAGCACCTTCTTGCCGACGGAGTCGACGAGGGTGAAGCGCGCCTTGGGATACAGGGTCGCGAGGATGAGGCCGGGGAAGCCGCCGCCGGTGCCGACGTCGATCACCCGCGCGCCGTCCATCAGCTTGAGGAACTTCACGGCCGCGACGCAGGGCGCGTAGTGGTGCCACTCGAGCCTCTCCATGTCCTTGCGCGAGACGAGGTTGATCCTGGCGTTCCACTCGCGGTGCAGCGCCGCCATCGCGCGCAGGACCTCCCAGCGGTCGGCGGCGACCTCGGGGAGGAGCGGAACGAGTTCGTCCATCGGGGGCGGAGCGTGGACGGCCCCGTCCGGGACGCAAGGACGCTTCAGCGGGCCGGGGCGAGCGCCCGCCGCAGGCGCCCGATGTCCTCGAGTCGCGCCTGCACGGCGTCGCGCTCCTCCGCCTTCGCGGCCAGGTGGATGCGCGCGTTCTGCCGCACGTACTCGCGGGTGAGGTGGTCGCGCGCCTTCGCAAGCTCCCACTCGGCGCGCAGGCCGAGCTCCGCCGCCAGCGCCAGCAGCGGCGGCGGCAGCGACGCCATCGCGTCGCCCGCGGTCGCGGGCCGGCGGCGCGGAGCGCGCGGCTTCCGGCGGGCGCGCCGCAGGAGCTGCCGCATCAGCCGGCCGAGCTGGGCCGGCGAAAGTCCCGGGAGCGCGCCGGCGTCGGGCGGCTCGACCCCGAACTCGCGCGCCAGCGCCGCGGGCAGGCGCCGTCTCGCGGCGGGCCCGAGCAGGCCGCCAACCGGCCTGTCCGCGGGCACCTGGCGCGGCGGCACGCCCGCGAGCTTCGCCACCGTCCACGCCGCGCGCGCGGCGTCCTCCGCGCCCGCGGGCGCGAGCGGGGTCCCGCGCCGGGCGGGGATGGCGCGGCGCGCGGGCCGTCGGCGGCGGAGCAGCAGGAAGGCGGCCGCCCCGGCGCAGGGGACGAGCACGGCGGCGACGACGAGCGGGTCCATGCCTCAGTCGAGACGGATGCGCGCGACGTTGAGCGAGCCACGCCCCGCGCCCTCGGATTTCAGTTCGATCACCAGCGGGCGCCCGGTGCCCAGGTCCCTGAACTCCGCGCGCATCACCCCGTCGAGGTCATATGAGAAGGTGACCTCCACCGGCTGGTCGGCGGGACGGCCGGGCGGCAGCGGCATCTCCACCTCGGCGACGCGCAGCACCATCGACGGGTCCGATTCGGCGACGGCCGACTGCGTGACCTCGCAGGTCAGGGTGCGCTGGTCCGGCTCGGCCGTGTAGTAGGTGCGGGTGCGCGACACCGGCAGCTTCTCGCCCTTGGCGATGATGACGCTGTTCTCCAGCAGGCCCTCCTCGTCCATCGCCAGGGTGCCGAAGTAGTGCGGCGCGATGTCCTGGAAGCGGATCTCGGCGGCGCGCCGGCGCTGCGCGGGGGAGAGCAGGGCGGGGTCCGCGCGATGGGCGGCGTAGAGCGCCGCGCCGCGGGCCACGGCGGTGTCCGGGTCGCGCAGCAGCGGTCGGCGTCCGAAGACGCGCTCGACCGCGGCGCGGACCGCCGGCATGCGGCAGGCGCCGCCGGCGAGGAAGACGCCCGCGAGCGCGGCGCGGTCGACGCCCGCGCGCAGCATCACGCCCTCGCACGCCATCTCCGCCTGCGCCACGAGGCCCTCGGTCGCGGCCTCGAGGTCCGCGCGCCGGACCGTGACGGGCACGCGGCCGTGCCGCGCCGAGCGCAGCGCGACGCGCACGGATTCGCGCGCCGAGAGCCGGTGCTTCAGCTCCTCGGCGTCGGTCCGGCCGAAGTCGCAGTCGCCCGGACGCATGTCCTCGCCGACCGCGGCGCGGAAGCCCGCCCGCACGATCTCCAGCAGGCGGGCGTCGAAGTCCTTGCCGCCCAGCCGCTGCACGCCCTCGGTGAAGACCACCTCGACGTCCATGCCCCGCGCCCGCACGAGCGAGACGTCGAAGGTGCCCCCGCCCAGGTCGAACACGGCGTAGAGCCCCTCGTCCAGCCCGCCTCCGGCCTGCGCGTAGGCCAGCGCGGCGGCGGTCGGCTCGCTGATCATGTGCACCTTGGCCAGTCCGGCGCGCCGCGCCGCCTCCAGCGTGGCCTCGCGGGCGGCGTTCGTGAAGTTCGCCGGGATGGTGATGACCGCGAGGTCCACCGGTCCGGCGCCCGCCTCGGCGTGCTCGCGGACCTTGCGCAGCACCAGCGCGGAGAGGTCCAGGGGCGTGACGCGCCGCCCGAACGCCGGGTGCGAGACGCCGGTGCCCATGTCGCGCTTGAACTCGGTGAAGACGTGGTCGGCGTCGTCGGCCATGGCGCGGGCCTCGCGCCCGACCACGACCGAGGAGGCGGATTCGAAGGCCACCGCCGTGGGCGTGATGTCCAGCCCCTCCCAGTCCCGCACGACCTCCGGCGAGCCCGAGGCGCCGACGCGGGCGACGATCGTGGTCGTCGTGCCGAGGTCGATGCCGAGGAGGTGAGCCATCCCTGGGCCCCATCTTGCCCCGCGCCCGCCCGGCAGGGAAGCGCGAACCGCCGGACCGCAAGTTTGCGGTTCACTTCCGTCCCGCGGGCCGCAATCCTCCGCCTCCATGTTCCACCACGTCGTCTTCTTCTACCTCAAAAAGAACCTGACCGCCGCCCAGCGCGCGGAATTCGAGGCCAAGCTCCGCGGCCTCCTCAAGATCAAGACCATCGCGTCCGGCTACGTCGGCAAGCCCAGCACCCACGCCGTCCGTCCCATCATCGACACCACCTACGACTTCGCCGAGTTCTTCGTCTTCAGGAGCCACGCCGACCACGACGCCTACCAGGTCGACCAGATCCACCAGGACTTCATCAGGGACTGCAAGGAGTACTGGGAGTCCGTGAAGATCTACGACTTCGAGTGAGCCGGAAGGGAGGCGGGGCATTGTAAAGATGCCGGCACTTCGGACTTAACAATCGGCCTCCGAGGGTCTACACCCTGGGCGTGCCGACCGCCCCGGCAGCCGTTTCGTCCGCCCCGGACGCCCTCGACGCCGCCGACCGGCGGTTCGGGTGGCACCCGTTCACGCAGATGCGGGAGTATCTGGACAATCCGCGGCTGCACCTGGTCCGCGGGGAGGGCAACTGGCTGGTCGACGGGGAAGGGCGGCGCTACCTCGACGGCAACGCCTCGGTCTGGACGAACGTCCACGGCCACAACGACCCTGACCTGAACCGCGCCTTGCGCGAACAGGCGGAGAAGGTCGCGCACGTGACGCTCCTCGGCCTGAATCACCCGGTCGCGACGGAGCTGGCCGAAGACCTGGCGGGTCTGACGAAGGGCGCGCTCACCCGCTGCTTCTACTCCGACAACGGCAGCAATGCGGTGGAGGTCGCCCTGAAGCTCTCGTTCCAGTATTGGCAGCTGGTCGGACAGGAAGCCAAGCGCGGGGTCATCTCGATGGAAGGCGCTTACCATGGCGACACCTTCGGGACGATGGCCGTCGGCGAACGTTCCGAATTCCACCGGCGCTTCAACCCGTGGCTTTTCGCAGCGCAGACCTTCCCGGCGCCGGTTCATTCGGAATGCGCCGGCCAGGTCTCGCGCTCCGACGCGTCCGCCTCGCTGGCCGCACTCAAGGCCCTGCTGGAGCGCGATGCCGCCACGACGGCCTGCGTGATCCTCGAACCGCGCGTGCAAGGCGCCGCCGGGATGGTCCAGCAGCCCGCCGGCTTCGTCAGGGCCGTCGCCGAGCTCTGTCGCCGCCATGGCGTGCACCTCATCCTCGACGAGGTCTTCACGGGCTTCGGCCGCCTCGGCTCCCTGACGGTCGCCGAGACCGAGGGCGTCGTGCCCGACTTCCTCGGCCTCGCGAAGGGCCTCGCCGCCGGCTACCTGCCGCTGGC
>JBJTIX010000105.1:0-1423 GCA_046095205.1 Opitutia bacterium | reverse complement strand
GGCGGCTCGCAGATCGTCATCCAAGGTAACCGCTTCGAAGGTCCGGTCCGGGACATCCCCGCCGCCAAGGGGTGCTCCGACGTCGACATATCGGGCAACAGCGGGCTGACTCCCTGACATGAACCCCGAGATCGTCCGCCCGAACGTCGTGGGCCTCGGGGAGGCCCTCTGGGACGTCTTTCCGGACGCGGCGCACTTTGGCGGGGCGCCCGCGAACTTCGCCTGCCACGCCGCGGCGCTCGGAGCGGAGGCATGGGCGGTCAGCGCGGTCGGACGCGACCGGCTGGGCGACGAGGCGGTGGCCGCGCTCTCCCGCAAGGGCGTGCACACGCTCCTGGTGCAGCGCGACACGCGTCCCACGGGCACGGTGACCGTGCGGCTCGACGGGGAAGGCAAGGCGACCTACGAGTTCGCGTCCGACCCGGCCTGGGACCACCTTGCGTGGGACGAATCCCTCGCCCTGCTGGCCGGCCGCTGCGACGCGGTCTGCTTCGGCACGCTGGCGCAGCGCGCCCCCGAGAGCCGGACGACCGTCCGCCGCTTCCTTGGCGCCTGCGCACCGCGGTGCCTGCGCGTCTTCGACGTCAATCTCCGCCAGTCATTCTACTCACGCGAGGTCATCGAGGCCTCCCTGGGTCTGGCCGAGGCGCTGAAGCTCAACGACGAGGAGGTGCCGGTCGTGGCCGGCCTGCTCGGGCTCCCGGCCGACGAGGAGGCCTTCGTCGCTGCGGTCGCCGCCCGCCACGGGCTCGACACGGTGGCGCTCACGCGCGGTTCACGCGGATCGCTGCTCTGGCACCGCGGACGCTTCGACGAGCGCGCGGCCCCGGAGATCGAGGTGGTGGACACCGTCGGGGCGGGCGACGCCTTCACGGCCGCGCTGGTGACCGGACTGCTGCGCAACGAGGACGTCGCCCTGATGCACCGCCGGGCCTCGTCGATCGCCGCCTACGTCTGCACCCAGCCCGGCGCCACGCCGGAACTGCCGCCGGAACTGAGAAGGTAGGGACGTACCGCGGCCATGGCGATGACCGCCCTACCCGAGGCACCTCCCCGTGACCACGTGTCACCGTGCCCACGTGCCCCCTGGCGAAGGCCACGCCTTCGCCCCTACCAGACGTAATTGACGCGGAAGGTGATGATCTTCTCCTCGTCCGGCTTGAGCGGGACGCGGAACTCGGCGCGATGCGAATCGAGCTTGGTGTAAGGAATCGCGTTCTCGCTCACGGTCCAGTCCGACCAGTGCGCCATGTGTTCGACGAGCCGGATCTCGACCGGCTCCTTCTTGCGGTTGCGCAGCTTCACCTCGTAGGTCTCGCTGATCACCCGGTCGTTGTTACGGCCCAGGTCTGTCCGGCGGGGCTCGCCGACCAGGGCGAAGCGGTTGCCGGTCAGGACGCGCAGTCGTTCGCCCGTCGGAGTG
>JBJTIX010000104.1:0-13759 GCA_046095205.1 Opitutia bacterium | reverse complement strand
ACGCCAAGGCGCGTAAGGGCGAGATCGCCGAGTTCACCGGCATCTCCTCCCCGTACGAGGCGCCCGAGTCCCCCGAGGTCCATGTCCGTACCGACCGCACGACCGTCGAACAGGCGGCCGACCAGGTGCTCCAGGCCATCGACAAGATCCTCGCGGGCAAGGGCGCCGACTGGGAAGTCTGACCGACGCGACGCGTCGGAGGGCTAGGGCTAAGGCTAGGGCTAGGGACAGGGCTAGGGGCAGTGTCGGCGGTTCAGCCGTCGCCGCCCGTCTTTGCCGGGATGCCCCCTGCTCTCCGCTCAGGAATACTTCAGCGCGACCTTCTTGCCCGTGCGGAGCGACTCGTAGATGCCCTCGACGATCACCATGTCGCGACGTCCCACCTCGCCCGTGCAGGTGACCTCGGTGCCGTCGCGGAAAGCGGCCGCCACGGCGTCCATGTGGCGCTGCTGCTGACGGAAGACTCCGAAGTCCAGCTTGCCCTTCGCGGAGGTCGCGATGTTGAGATTGCGGTAGCTGAAGACCGGACGCTCCCCCTTGTACCAGCCCTTGGCGGCTTAGGCATGGAAAAGGGCCCGGTTGTCGTTGTATCCGGTCCAGACGTCCGCCACGGCGCCGTTGGCGAACTCCAGGCGGAACTCCATGGCCTCCTCCACCTCGGTGTAGAGCTCGGGCATGGTCTTGGGCAGCTCCTTGGCCGCGACCGAGACCGGGTTGGCGTCGGCGGCCATGCAGCAGGCCTGGATCGAGTAGACGCCCATGTCGAGCAGCGCGCCGCCGCCGGCCAGCTTCTTCTCGACGCGCCAGACCTTGCGGCGGAGGGTGAAGCCGTTGGCCGTGGTCATCTTCATGAACGGACCGAACTCCTGCGTCTTCGCCAGACGGACGAGTTCCTGATGGTAGGGGTCGTAATGCAGACGGTAGCCGATGGCCAGGCGCTTGCCCGCCTTCTTGCCCGCGGCGATCATCGCGTCGCAGTCGGCGACCGAGGTCGCCATGGGCTTCTCGCAGATGACGTGCTTGCCGGCGCCGAAGGCGTCGAGGACGTTCTGAGCGTGGACGCCGGGAGGGGTCACGACGTAGACGATGTCGATGGCCTTGTTCGCGGCCACCTTGTCCCACTGGTCGTAGGAATAGACGCTGGACTCATCGAACCCATGGAGCTTGGCGAGCTTGATGCCCTTCTCCCGGGTCCCGGTGATGGCCGCCACCAGCTTGACGTTCTTGGTCTCGAGCAACGCGGGCGAGAGCTCGCCGTTCGAGTAGTTGCCGAGGCCGCACAAGGCGAGGCCGAGGGGCTTGCCGCCGGACTCCGCCGCACGCAGCGCCGGGGCGAGAGCGTAGCCGGCGGCCAGACCGCCGATTGAACCGAGGAAAGATCGACGCGTGGGGCTCATGGGATGTCATCATGCCTATCGGACAAACCACCTCGGGCAAGCCGGATGGATACAGCCCCATGAACTAGGCCCTAAGTTCCAGACCCCTTGCCCACGTGTCAACATGCCCACTTGTTCCCGGAACAATCACTTCTCTCCCTTAAGGTAGGCGAGGAGATCCGCGAGCTGCTGCTTGTTCAGGCCGGCTTCGAGGCCGGTCGGCATGAGGGAGCTGGGCAGGGCTTCAAGCTTCGCGAGTTCGGACCTCAGAAGGCTCGCCTCGACGCCCAGAGGGCCGCGCAAGGTGACGGAGGTCGGGGTGTCGCCGACGAGGATTCCGCTGAGGACGCGTCCGTCCTTGGCCTCTGCCAGATAGGCGGTGAAAGCCGGCGCAATCTCAGCGTCAGGATTCACGATGTGGAAGAGGATGTTCTGCTTGGTCTGGCGCCGGATGTCGAAGAGGTCGGGACCGACGGCATGCCCCTCTCTGTCCAATCGGTGGCAGGTGGCGCAGAGGGCCTGGAATGAGGCACGGCCGGCCGAGGGCACGGGAGTCAGCTCCAAGGCCTTGGAGGCTTCGGCCATGGCCTCCGGTCGGGCGGAGACGGTGAGGAGCCGCTCGGCCAACGCCTTGATGGCGGGGTCCTTGGAGGCGAGGAGCTGCCTGCGCCGCACGCCGGCAAAGGAGCTTGCGGGCAGTCGCTTGTCCTCAACGGCTCCGAGCAGCGCCTTCTGGTGGAAAATTGATCCGAGCAGGGTTCCCAGGATGGCGTCGCGACGGGACGGCGTGTACCGGGGCCATCCGGCGATCAGCGAGGAGGAGACCTCGGCCCTGGGATGGGCGGCCACGGCCTTGAGGGCGGCGGCCGAAAGTTCGTGCACCGATTCATCCAGCGCCAGCCTGAGAAGCGAGTCGCCCGCACTCTCCCACGGCAAACGCGCCATGAGCTTCACCGCGATCAGGCGTTCCTCGCCTGATTTGGCGGGGTCGGCCGCGGTCGCAGGGGCGGCGTCGAGCAGGGAACGGAACGCCGCGGGAAGTCCGTCAAGGCGCCTTCCCTTCTCGGACAGGAAGCCGTCGAGCACCGCGAGGCGCACCGGGAGGGGCTGATCTGCAAATTCCGTGAGGTCTCCCGGGCCGGCCAGGGCTCCCGCCAGATGGCCGATGATTTCGGCGAGGCCGGCGCCCACCTTGTCCTCGCGGCCGCGATTGACGAGCATCGTGGAGAGGACGGTCTTCTCGCGGCGATGCACGCCGCTGAGCACGGCGTAGCGCATCCACTTGTCCTCGGAATGCCGCAGGGCGGCGATGGCCAGCTGATGCGTGGCGTCGGGCACCTCCGTCTGGTCGCCGAGTGCGATGACCTTGAGGAAGAGCCGCCGGGGGGTGTCCGCACTGAGCTCTCCATGCGCGAGCTTGGCGCGGGCCCCGGATTCCTGCGAGGAACGCACCCGCCAGATGCGGCCGAGCGACTTGCCGGTCTCGAAGTCGGTGTGCTTGCGCACCTCTTCGGACAGGTAGTCGGGATGCTCGATGACCTTGCGGTACATGTCGGCGACGTACAGGGCGCCCTCGGGGCCCTTGGTCAGGAAGACCGGTCGGAACCAGTCATCGCGCGAGGCGAGAAACTCGCGGTCGGCAAAGAACGGACGGGCCGAGAAGGTGGCGCCACGGGCCTCGAGCCGGTCAGCGTGCACAAGATTGCCCGTGGGGTCGCAGGAGAGGACGGCTCCGGCGAACTCGGCCGGCATCTGCGCCCCGCCCTGCCAGACGGTCACGGCGCAGGCGGCGCTGAAGGAGCCCGCGTGCCCGTCGGCGGTGGTGATGTTCGAGCTGATCGGGAAAAGCTTCACGCCGTCGTGACCGCCGTTGATGCCGTTGAAGGCGTTGCGCTCGTTGCAGTCCTGGACGGTCTCGGCGAAGGCCAGGCGGGGGTTGCGCTTCAGCCAGCGCGAGTCGAAGACGACGTGCTGCACCGGCAGCCGGTTCATGCAGATGAAGCGGTTGCCAGCGGCGTCGAAGCTGAGGCCGAACTGCGAGCGTCCGTCGACCGGCTCGACCACGAGGGTCTCGGGATGGAAGCGCACGTCGGCCGTCATCTTGACCGCGGGACGTTCAGGATGGGCGGGCGCGGACACGGTCCCGCCGCTCAGTCCGGCGGCGAGGTAGATCCATCCGTCGGGCCCGAGGGTCGGGTCGTTCACGCGCAGCTGGGTGCTGCCGGTGGTCGCGAAGCCCGTGAGCAGGACGCGGCGCTCATCGGCGACGCCGTCGCCGTCCCCGTCCCGGAGGAAGAGCACGTCGGGCGCGCAGGTGACGATCAGGCCGTCCTTCCAGGGCAGCACGCCGTTGGGGAAGGTCAGCCCGTCGGCGAAGACCGTGCGCTTGTCCATCCGTCCGTCGCCGTCGGTGTCCTCGAGAAGCGCGATGACGCCGGCCGGCTTGTCGCCCTCCTTGGGTCCGATGGGGTAGCCGCGGTTCTCCGCGACGAACAGACGGCCCTTGGCGTCGAACGCCAGCGCGCAGGGCGAGGCCACGAGCGGTTCGGCGGCGACGAGCTCGACCCTCAGTCCCGGAGCGGGCTCGAACGCGCGCAGGGCTTCGTCCGGCGAGAGCGGACTCGGCAGGGGCGCGCCCGCGGCCGCGAGCAGGATGGAGGAGAGGAGTATCACTTCAGCTGCGGAGGCTGGTTGCCGTAGAGCCAGGGCGTGCCGACCGGGGCCTTGGGCGGCACGGGCAGCGGCATGGGCTTCAGGCCCTTGGCGAGCTCCACGCCCACGTTCATCATCTGCGTGCCGGCGGTGATCTCCAGGTTGCTGTAGCTGGTCAGACGGGTCTCGTAGCCGCCGCCGTTGGGCCCGAAGGCCTCCTCATCCGGCACGTAGCCGACGCACCCGTTGCAGAGCTCGACCGGGAAGGTCAGCGGGAACCCGCTACGCTTCTTGAGCGCGAGGCCGTAGGAGACGAAATACTCGGCGGGGTTGGAGATGCAGACGACGGGTCCGACCTGCACGGCCTGCACCTCGACCTCGACCTTGGGATGCTTGGCGATGAGCGCGTCGAGCATGAGGGTCTCCTTGGCCCAGACCCAGTCGGGGTTCTTCGGGGTGTCCTTGAGGATGAGCTCGCGGGCGGCGCTGACGCGCTCGGGAGCGGGCACGCGGCGGGGGATGTCCCAGACCTTGCTGGCGGCCGCCACCGGGGCGTCCTTGACGCGGGTGCGGGACATGCCGAGCAGCACCTTGAGCGCCTCCGCCCCCACCCTGCCCCCGACGAACTGGCTCCAGTCATCGGCGGCGGGGCTGACGGTCGGGTCAAGATTGTCGACCTGGGTGATGTCGCCGCAGGCGCCCTGCAGGAAGACGACCTTGGCGGCCGGGCCGTAGTAGCCCTGGATCACTTTTTCGGTGTAGCGGATCCAGCTGGCGCCGATGCCGCCGGAGGAGGTGGTGGCGTGGCACGCGAAATTGACCACGCATCCCTTGAACACGCCCTTGAGATCCCAGACGCCGATCACGCCGACCTCAGGGTCGACCGGGTTGGCGTACTCGACGTTGTCGGGGTTGTTCTTGCCGGGATGCGAGAAGCTCAGGCCGTTCTTCATGCGCACACGGCGGTTGAAGCCGACGGTGGCCTCATGGCCCGAACCGAAGCCGGTCTGGGCGGGCTCCTTGGCAGCGTCGGCGGCCACGACGGCGGCGATCATCTCCTCCTTCAGGCGGGCGAGGTACTTGGGGTCGGCGGCGGAGGACTTGTTGTAGGCGAGGTCCTTCACCAGGTCGTCGGCATGGTCGTACTCGCCGGGCTGCACCATCCCGATCGGACCGGCGGAGTGTGAATGCGAGGCGCCGATCATCACGTCGGCCACGCCGCAGCGGGCGACGATCTCCTTGCGGACGGCGATGACGAGCTCGCGGGGCACGATGAGCGCGTCGAGTCCGACCAGGGCGACGCGCTTCTTGCCGTCGTCGAAGACCGAAGCGCGGACTTTGCACGGGTCGGTGATGACCTTGGAGAAGGACTTGCCGTAGCCGCCCGGCACCTCGAGGCCGATCTCCGGGGTGATGTCACGTTCGGCGAAGCCGACCTTCAGCTCCGCGCGGGCGGAAAGGGCGCAGAATGACAGCAGGAGCAGGACTGCGAGGCGGGGACGTCTCATGCCCCAGAAGATGGACACGTCGAGGGCGGTAGGCAAATCCGCGGGAGTATACTTTTCGGGTGAATGGGTGGCCGGCCGGCGGGCAGGCCGGACCCTCCTCACTCGTGGAACCGGATCCGGGGCTTCGGGACGTCCTTGGCCTTGGGCAAGCGCTCGGGGTCGCTGAGGGAGGCGCCTGACTTGAGCTCGGACTTGCCCTTCCAGGCCCGTTCGAAACCCGTGCTCGCGGGACGCACCGCCTCGCGCCCCAGACGGCGGTTCAGGGCGTCGACGGCCTTCATGAGGCGGTCCTTGCCCGGATCCGACTCGGCGCCCAGACCCGGCAGCGCGGGCTGCACGACGTCGGCCGGCGTAAGGTCGTGGAGCAGCACGCCGGCCCGCTTGTAGACGTAGCCCTCGCGCCGGGCGCGGGCGAGCGCCCGGGCCGCGGCGGCGCAGATCGCGCGGGCGTCGTCGGTCGGCGGCTCGAGGGGTTCGGATTCGTCGCCGCGATACTGCGCCTGGTCGGCACGATGCTTGTTGGTGCGGATGAAGACGGTGAGCGAGGCGGCGAGCAGGCCGTCCTCGCGCAGCTTCTCCGCGGCGCGGGCGGCATGTGCGGCGACGGCCTCGGCGAGCTCGTCGAGGTCCGAGACGCCGCGGCCGAAGGAGCGCGAGACCATGACGCTCTTGCGCGGCCCGGCGTCCTCGACCACCTCGTGGCAGGCCAGGCCGCGGAGCTCGAGCGCGATGCGTTCGCCGACGACGCCGGAGAAGCCCCGCACGAGCGTCGGATCCGCTGCGGCGAGGTCGGCGGCGGTGAGGAGGCCGTGGGCGCGCATGCGCGCGGCGAGCCCCGGGCCGACGCCCCAGACGTCGTCGATCGGCACGGTGCGCAGGAAGGCCGTGCGGCCGCCCGCGTCCGTGGGCACCACCATCACGCCGCCGTGCGACCTGTCGGACTTGGCCCGCTCGTTGGCCAGCTTGCACAGGACCTTGGTCGGGGCCATGCCGAGGGAGACGGGGATGCCGGTGCGCCTAAGGACGTCCTCGCGGATGCGGAGGCCGCGGGAGCGGGCGTCCTCGTCGGGCATGTCGGGGAACCCCAGGAAGGCCTCGTCGACCGAATAGGCCTCGAAGTCCCGGGCGTGACCGGCCAGCACGGCCATGACGCGCTCGGAGAAGTCCCCGTAGACGGCGAAGTTGGACGAGAAGATGCGCACGCCGTGCGCCTCGCAGGTGCGGCGCACCTCGAAGTAGGGCGCGCCCATCGGGATGCCGAGGGCCTTGGCCTCGGAGGAACGCGCGATGACGCAGCCGTCGTTGTTCGAGAGCACGACGATCGGCACGCCGACCAGCGAGGGGTCGAGCACGCGCTCGCAGGAGGCGTAGAAGTTGTTGCAGTCGGCGAGCGCGCGCAGCATGGGCTCAGCAGCGGCGGACGACGCCGATGACGGTGCCCCAGATGCGGCACTCGTCGGTGAACGCGACGGACCATTCGCGCCAGCGGGGGGACTCCGCCCGCAGGGTCCAGGCGCCGGCGGCGTCGCGGTCGAGGCGCTTGACGGTGAACTCGCCGGCGACCGAGGCCACGACGATCGCGCCCACGCGCGGAGCGGGCGACTTGTCGACGATGATGAGGTCGCCCGACAGGATGCCCGCGCCGGACATGGAATCCCCCTCGACGCGCAGGAAGAAGGTCGAGAGCGGGCTGCGCACGAGATGCTCGTTGAGGTCGAGACGCCGCTCCATGTGGTCGTCGGCCGGGGACGGGAAACCCGCGGCCGCCCGGGATGAAAGGAGAGGCAGGGCCAGCGGACGACGGGCCTCGAAGCCCCTCAGGGTCGTCATGTCGAGCATATGAACATATTTTCACTATGCCCCGTCACAGTCAAGCACGCCCGCACCGGCGGGGCGCCCCCCTCAGTTTCCGAGCTCCTGCACGGTCCAGGGGCGTGCACGGCCGGCCGACTCGGCACGGACGCGGGCGACCTCCTCCGGGGTCACGGCGGGCGCGCCGCCGCCCCAGGTCTTCCGGACGTGGTTCAGGACGTCGGCAGTCTGCCGGTCGTCGAGCCCCATGGGGGGCATGGGCACGACGCCGTAGGTCTTGCCCGCGACCTTGGCCGGCCCCTCGAGTCCGTGCAGGACGATCCTGATCAGGCGGTCCTTGTCACCTTTGACCCACTCGCTGCCGGCCAGGGGCGGATAGACGCCCTCAAGCCCCTGCCCCGCCGCCTGGTGGCAGTTGAGACAGAGGGCCTCGTAGACTGCCTGCCCCGGGGAGACCTGCGGAGCGCCCGCTGACGCCAGACGACTGAGGTATTCGGACTGCGGCTTGGGCAAGGTGGGTGCGACGACGGGCGCCTGGGACAGGAGGTGACGAGAGGTCTGCCGGAGAGCGTAATCGAGGAACTTGTCGGAGGGGCGATCGAGGGATTTGAGGGCGATGCGCAACGCATCAGGTCCGCCGACGTGACTCAGCCCCACGACGGCCTCGAGGCGGACACGCGGATGCTCGTCGGCGACGGCGCGTTCAAGGCGGGCCTGCCAGCCGTCAGCGAAATCCGCGGCCCATTCTCCGGCGAGCCGTGCAGCGTAGGCGCGAATGCGGAAGTCTGAGGAAGCGAGCAGACGGTCGACGAGCGCAGGACGGACGAGACCGTGCGCCTGCAGGACGCCCGCGATCTCCATCAGCATGCGCTCGTCCTTGGTCCGGGATATCCGTTCGTCCGCCGCCGCGGCCACCTGGTCGGTCGGACGGTAGAAGAGCAGGCGGCGGGCCTGGTAGCGCGTCCAACGCTCGGGAGAGGACAGATGCGAGAAGAGGTCGATCTCCATCAGGTGATGGAGGCCGGGCTGCTTCACGGAAGGCAGGCCCTTGGCGGTGATGCGCCAGATGCGCCCATGGGAGCGGTCGCGACGCGGATCGGCGTAACTGGCCTGGTAGTGGCCGATCACCGCATTGAACCAGTCGCAGGCATACAGCGCACCGTCGGGCCCGACGGACACGTCCACGGGGCGGAAGGCCTTGCTGGACGAGACGATCGGACTGACGATGCGCTCGGTCTTGAAGCCCGAGCCGTCGTCGACAAAGCGGTGCAGGTCGACCGTGTTGCCGAAATAGCCGCCGATGAGCCCCGCGCCCTGCAGGTGCCCGGGCATCGCCCGCGTGCCGACGATGTCGACCGAGTTGGACTTGAGCGGCGAATCGAAGAGCGAATGCGTGCCGGCGTATTCGTCCGGCGTGGCGATGGCGCCGAGGCCGGGCAGGCTGTAATAGCCCGCCACGCGGTCGCCGCTCTTATGGAAGGGCTGGAAATAGTCGTCGAACGCGACGCCCCAGCAGTTGTGCCCGGCCTTGCCGTACTGGAAGAACGGCTGCAGCGCCTGCCGGCGGACGTCGTAACTGAACAGGCCCGACTTGGGCAGGGCGACGATGCCACGCGGGGTCTCGACGCGGCTGAAGGCGTGGAGTCCTTGGCTCATCCACAGCCGTCCGTCCGGGCCGTGGCTGACCGAGTTCACCAGCTGATGCGTGTCACCGATGCCGAAGCCGGACATCAGCACGACGGTCTTCTCGGGGTCGGCCTTCCCGTCGCCATCGTAATCGACCAGCATGAGCAGGCGGTCGAAGTCGCAGACGTAGACGGCGGCGGACTTCCCATCCTCCATCGCCGGCTCGACCCCCTGGACCATCGTGAGTCCTTCGGCGAAGCGAACCGACTTGTCGGCCTTGCCGTCGCCGTCGGTGTCCTCGAGACGCAGGATGTAGTCCCTCGGCTTCACGCCGGGCACGGCCTGCGGGTAGGTGGGCGAGCAGCAGACGTAGAGGCGCCCCTTGGAGTCCCAGGCGAACTGCGTCGGCTTGGCCACGCCCAGCTTCTCATCGGCGAAAAGGTTCACCTCAAACCCTTCGGCAACGGTGAAAGTCGCCCGCTCCTCCTCTGCGGTCATCACCTTCTCGGTGCTGACCACCGGCCCGGCCTGCGGAGCCGGCTCGGTCGACTTCTCCCCTCTGGCCAGGGCCTGGATGTGGAGATCCCACGCGGAGACGAGCGGCTTGTGCGCCTCGAAGTTCTGCTTGAGCGAGGGAGCGGGACCGAAGCCCTTGCCGTAGTTCTGAGAAATCCGGTCGCCGTAGACGAAGGACCAGTTGGCCGGCCGCCAACAGTCGGCCCAGAGGCGGTTCTTCTCGACGATGGCGGCGCGCAGCGACGCGGCGCGGTCTTCATCCACCTTGACGCCCAGGGCGCGGACGGTTTCGGCGGCGGAAGCCGCGAGGCCGGCCGCCTCAAGATGCAGTCCGTCGATGGACGGCAGGTCGCGCCCCACGCGGGACAAGTCGACGAAAGGCAGTCCGCGCTGGCTGGCGATCGACCGCACGGCGGACGCATAGGACTCGAGGTCGGCGATCCTGCCCGGCGCCGTGAGGTCGGGAGCGCGGTTCGCACGCATGAAGCTGTTCGGGGAGAGCAGCACGATGCGCGGCGTGTGCCGGCTGAGGTCGTCGAGCAGCCGATGGTAGTCGGCGGTGAACCTGGCGAGCCCTCCGGCGCCCTGCAGGGACTCGGCCTGGCCGAACTGCACGAAAAGCGTCGTCGCGCCCACGGCCTGGAGCTGACCGCGCCACGGCCCGAAGTTGAGGTCTCGCCACTGCTCATGGACCGTGTCGGCCTCCCAGGCCATCGAACGGAAGACCGGCCGGCGGGCGGCGAAGGCGGCGGCCAGCCGCGACTCCAGTTCGCCCGACTTCGCCTCGCGCACCATGTTCTCCTGCCCGACGAAGACCACCACCTCGCCGTCGGTCAGGTCGAACTTCCCGTCATGGAAGGGCGCCGGCGGCACCCAGTCGGGGCGCACGGTGCCGAAGCGGGCGAAGATCTCCTCGCGCGTCGTCACGGGCACGTCGGTCAGGGGATCGAGGGTGATGTTGCGGAACCGGATCTCGGCCTTGCAGTTCCCGTGGATCTGCAGCCCGATGTGCCCGTAGGAATCGTCGATCGCGGGGTCGGACTCCGTGTAGTCGACCGTATTCCTGCCGTTCAGGTAGATCATCAGGCGCGGCCCGACGGCCACGACCTCGTAGGTGTTCCAGTCGTCCGCCTTCTCGAGGGTCTTCAGCTCCGCCTCGCTCGTCACGCCCCTGTAGCCCACGCCCGTGCCGACCTTGGCCAGGAAACGCTTGCGCCTCGACTCGTCGTAGAGCGCCCCGGTGTAACCGGCGCCGATGTCGGCCTGATAGCCGATCATCTCGTTGGGCGGACTGACGGAACGCTGGCTCCGGAACTGCACGCCGCCGTTCACGAAGCCCTCGGTGCCGGTCAGCCTGTATTCGAGCTTCAGGCGGAAGTTGAAGTACTTGCCCTTGGTCGTGAGGAACTCGTTGCGCGGGTTGCCCTGCATCGAGCCGCCGACGATCACGCCGTCCTCGACGCGCCAGACCTTCGCGTCCCCCTCCCATCCGTTCAACGTCCTGCCGTCGAAGAGCGGGGCGGGCGCCGCCTGGAGCGCACGCGCGCACAGGAGGATGGCAAGGACGGGGAGGATCTGCCGCATGGGGGGGGTTGAGCTTAAGGCAACACGAACGGCGCCTTGTTCCAAGTGCAATGGGCGTTCAGGCGGGGCCCGAAAGACGGACCCCGACCTGGACGCGTGACCGGACGGCCATCAGATCAGACCCAGGTGCTTGAGCGCCTCCGGGGTGGGACCCGCGAAATCGACGGTCGGGACGTTGCCGACGTAACCGACGTCCTTCCAGCCCTGCGGGGTGGAGTAATAGCCGCTGGCCGCGAGATAGCGGAAGCGGTTGAAGAAGTTCTGGGCGGACCTGTGCTCCTTCTTCACCGCGGTCTTGCCGCAGATGTCGTCGGCGATCGCGCACTTCTGGGGCTCCGTGAGGTCGGCGAAGTCCTTCTTGAATCGAAGCTGGGCCTCCGCGTCGATCCAGTCGAGGCCCTCGACGATCACCGGACGGTCCTTGGCCGTCTCGTCGTAGGGCGAACTGATCCATTCGTCGACGAAGTTCTGGACGCCGAGCTGCGACGGCAGCTTGTCGCCCGGATTGTCCGGGGGAAGGATGAGGTCGGTCAGCGACGCGGCCGCCTTGCGCTGCTTCGGCGTCAGGGTCAGCGGCCAGAGCTCGCCGGGCACGTAGTTCTTGTTGAGCACGGGGTCCCACCCGATGCGATTGCCGCCGGCGGCGACCGGGGCGTCGGGCTGACGCGACAGACGCGTCTGGGCGGAGGCGTACGGGTAGGCCGAGGCCGCCGCCGCGGCGGCGGCTATCCATTTGAGCGCCTGACGGCGATCGATGGGGCCGGACTGGTCTGAGGATGGTTTGTCCATGTTCGTAAGCTTCAGAGGCTGCCCTTGCGCATCTCCTCGATGAGGTGGTCGGTGGCGCGCCACGCGAGGGCCATGATGGTGAGCGTGGGGTTCTTGTCGGCGTTGCTGCAGAAGGCCGAGCCGTCGTTGAGCAGCAGGTTGGGCACCTCCCAGCACTGGTTCCACTGGTTGGTGACGGACTTGCGGGGATCGGTGCCCATGATGGCGCCTCCGACCTCGTGGATGATGGACCCACCCGGCTCGATGGCCTTGGTGCCGTCCGCCTCCGGCTTGCGGGCCTTGCCGCCGATGGCCTCGATCATCATGGCGAAGGTGGCCTCCATGTGCGCCGCCTGCCTGGTCTCATGTTCGGACCACTTCCAGTGGAAGCGCAGGACGGGGATGCCCCACTTGTCCTTCACGGTCGGGTCGAGTTCGCAGAAGCAGTTCTCGTTCGGAATCATCTCGCCACGGCCGGCGAAGCCGATGCCGGCGCCGTATTTCTGCCGGACCTCGTCCTTGTAGCTCCGTCCGTAACCGGGGCCGGCGCCGCCCGTGCCGAGGCCGGGCATGCGACGTCCGGTGGCGAACTCGATGTGGTAGCCGCGGGCGAAGCCGAGCTTGGAGGCATCCTTGTACAGCCACCAGGGGATGTAGACGTGGGTGCCGGCGCCCTCCTCATTGTGGACGGGCATGTTCTCAAAGGCCGGGACGCTGCCGCCGAGCTTGGCGCCGACGGTGTCCATGATGTACTTGCCGACGAGGCCCGAGCCGTTGGCGATGCCGTTCGGGAAACGGTTGGACTTGGAGTTGAGCAGGATGCGGGCGGTCTCGCCCGAGCTGGCCGCCAGGATGACGGCGCGTCCCTTGACGCCGCGCTCCTGTCCGGTGACCTTGTCGATGTAGATGACCCCGTTCGCCTTGCCGTCGGCGCCGACGGTCACCTCGCGGGCATGGGCGTTGCAGAGGACGTCGAGGTTGCCCGTGGCGTGCGCGGGAGGCAGGTGGACGGTGGTCGACTGGTAGTTCGCCTTGATCGAGCAGCCGCGTCCGCAGTCCGTCGCCCAGAAGCAGGCGGCGCGCTCCTGCATGGCCTTGGCGATGATCTTCTGGGCCTTGGGGTTGTTCGGGTGCAGGCGGGCGGGGAAGTTCACGTGGTCCTGCCGGGTCGAGAGGATCGCGCGGTGGATCGGGATCACGGGGATGCCGAACTTGGCGACGTGCTTCTTGACGTACAGTTCGCCGGCGCGGGCCTTCGGGGGCGGCAGCAGGGTGCCGTTCGGGGAGTCGGGCGTGTTCTCCAGCCCTTCGTTCGACCCATAGACGCCGACGAGCATCTCCACCTTGTCGTAATAGGGCGCGACCTCCTCGTAGCCGAAGGGCCAGTCGAAGCCCAGGCCGTCGCGGGAACGCGGCTTGAAGTCGTAAGGGCCGTTGCGGAGCGAGATGCGGCCCCAGTGGTTGGTGCGGCCTCCCAGCATGCGGGCGCGCCACCAGTCGAAGCGCTGCTTCGGATCCTTCGAAGCCTGGGTGTAGGGCTCGCCGGGAACTTCCCAGCCGCCGTCGACGGTCGCGTCATGGAAGCCGAACGGCTTCTCGCGCGTGCCCATGCCGAGGAGGGGCGCGTCCGCCCTGGACTGGAACATCGGCGTCTCGGTCACGGGATCATAGTTCCGCCCGGCCTCGAGCATGAGGACCTTCACGCCGTTCATGGTGAGCGTGTAGGCGGACTGGCCGCCGCCGGCTCCGGATCCGACGACGATGACGTCGTACATGGGCTGCAGTTCCTTCTCGGTGATGACGGGCATGGGGGTGGGGCAATAAGCAGGATGAAAAGGGTGTGGAGGGGCTCAACCGCAAAGGTTGTGACCCCGACGACACCCCGCGGTTCCCGGGCGACGCTCAGCGCCGCCGCCA